>DATKLW010000182.1:0-5538 GCA_035542215.1 Thermoanaerobaculia bacterium
CGGCCGGAGGCGACCGTCGGCGACGAGGCGATCGGCCCGGAGAGGCGCCGCGACCAAAGGAGCTCGAGTCCGGGCACGGTCTCCGGATAAAGCGAGACTTCCGCGGAGGCGACTCCGTCCATGAGGAGATCGCCGCAGTACTTCGTCCAGTCGCCGTCGTCCCGGCGTACGGCGGGCTGCGGCGCCGGTGGGGGCGCAGCGATCGGGCGCGGCGCCCCAAGGGACGTCGACGCCGCGAGACCGGCTGCGGCCGCGAGGAGGGTCCGGGTCCTGAGAGTCCTCTTCATCGGCGTCCCCCGCGGAGATTCTCCCTTTTTGGCGGCGTTTCCGCGACGGGGTTCGCTGCGGGGAGGGCGCACGAGAGCCTCCATGCTGTAATCCCGCACGATGAAGCAGGGACTCCCCGAGGCCGGGGCCGCGATCGTCGCGAAAGCCTCGCCCCTCGCCGCGCTCTGGACGTTCCCTGCCGTCCTGTTCTCCGCGTTCCTCGTCGCGTGGGGCGCCGAGGCCGCCCAGTTCCTCGTCTCGCAGGGGCTCGCCCTCGCGATCCTCGCGTGGCTCCAGACGCTGCCCGAGTTCGCGGTCGAAGCGGTCATCGCGTGGGAGGCGGGGAAGGACCCCGCGAAGGTCCACCTCGCGATCGCGAACTTCACGGGCTCGATCCGGCTCCTCGTCGGCCTCGGGTGGCCGCTCGTCTACTTCGTCGCGGCGTTCTTCGCGCGCCGGACGGGGAAGCGCAAGACGTGGATCGCGATCGAGTTCGACGACGAGCATTCGCTCGAGGTGATGGGGCTCCTGCCGCCGCTCGCGTGGTTCACCGTGATCTGGTGGAAGGGAACCCTCGGCCTCTGGGACGCGCTCGTCCTCTCGCTCTGCTACTTCGGGTACCTGTTCGCGCTCCTCAGGCTCCCGCCGCGGGAAGGGGACGTCGAGGAGATGGAAGACCTGCCCGCGGTCTCGAGATGGGCGCTTCGCCAGGGTCCGGGGCGCCGGGCGTGGGCGATCGCCGGGATTTTCGTCGTCGGCGGGGCCGTCCTCCTCGTTTCGGCGCATGCCTTCGTCGAGTCCATGCTCGCGCTCGCGATCGCGGCCGGCGTCGCCCCGTTCGTCTTCGTCCAGTGGGTCGCGCCGTTCCTGTCGGAGTTCCCGGAGAAACTGTCGGCGTTCAACTGGGCGCGCCAGATCTCGAAGGCTCCGATGGCCGTCATGAACCTCGTGTCGTCGACGATCAACCAGTGGTCGATCCTCTCGGCCCTGATCCCCGTCATCTACTCGATCTCGAGGAGGACGCCGTCGGCGATCGTGTTCGACGAGCACCAGCGTCTCGAGATCCTCCTGACGATCCTCCAGAGCTTCCTCGGATGGCTCCTCCTCGTGAACCTCGACCTCCGGGCGTTCGAGGCGGGCATCCTGTTCGTGTTCTGGTTCGTCCAGTTCGCGGTGCCCTCGACGCGCGAGGTCATGGCCGGCGTTTATGCCGCGTGGTGCGCCGTCGAGATCCTTCTCATCGCGACAGGCCGGCGGAAGCCCCGCGCGATCGCGGCGGTCTGGAGGGTATTGAAATCGTCATGAGATTCGCCGCTCGCGCGTCCCGCGTCGCCGGATCGGCGACCCTCGAGGTGTTGAGGACCGCCGCCGCCCTGAAAGCGAAGGGAGTGGACGTCATCGACCTGGGCCCCGGCGAGCCGGACTTTCCGACGCCCGAGTTCGTCAAGGAGGCCGCGATCCGGGCGATCCGGGCGAACGTCACGCGATACACGGACGCCGTGGGCACGTTCGACCTGCGCTCCGCGATCGCGGAGCGCTACGCGCGCGAGTGGAAGGCGCCGTGGGGGCCCGCCGACGTCGTCGTGACGAACGGCGGCAAGCAGGCGCTGCACACGGCGGTCCTCGCGCTCTTCGAAGAGGGGGACGACGTCCTCGTGCCCGTACCGTACTGGGTCTCGTTCCCGGAGATGGTGAAGCTCTCCGGGGCGCGTCCCGTCTTCGTGCCGACCTCGCAGGCCCTCGGTTTCCGCCTGACCGCGGCGGACGTCGAGGCCGCGGCGACACCCGCGACGCGCGGGATCGTCGTGAACACGCCCACGAACCCGTCGGGCGCCGTCATGGACCCCGCCGAGGTCGAGAAGATCGTCCGCCTGTGCGCCGCGCGCGGCTGGATGTTCCTGTTCGACGAGTGCTACGACCGTTTTGTCTTCGAGGGCCGGCACGTTTCGGCAGCCGCTTTCGCGGCCGAATTTCCGGAGACCGTGGTCCTCGCGGGCACGTTCAGCAAGACGTACGCGATGACCGGCTGGCGGATGGGTTACGCGTGCGCCGCGAGACCCGTCGCGGAGATGATCGGCCGGCTCGTCGGACACGCGACCTCGAACGTCTGCTCCGTGACGCAGGCCGCGGCGCTCGAGGCCTTGAGGAGACCCGAGGAAAGCGCGAAGGCGATCGAGGCGATGCTGGACGAGTACCGGCGACGCCGCGCCTGGCTGATCCCGGCGCTGAACGCGCTGCCCGGTTTCACGTGCTCGCCGCCGGGAGGGACGTTCTACGCGTTTCCGGACGTCTCCTCGTGGTACGGAAAGACGATCGGGGGTGTCGCCGTGCGGGACTCGGCGTCCTTCGCGAAGGCGCTTCTCGACGGCGTCGCCGTCGCGGTGACGCCGGGCTCGGCCTTCGGAGAGGACCGCTGCGTGCGCTTCTCCTTCGCGACGTCTCTCGAGCGTCTCCGCGAAGCCGTGCGGCGGCTCGACGGCCTCCTCGGGAGCGGCTAGCGGTAGACGACTTCGGAGGCCTCGCCCGCGCGCGGGGGGCCCTCGACCATGACCTTGTTGCGGCCGGCCTCCTTTGCGGCGTAGAGCGTCGCGTCGGCCCGGGAGACGAGGCCCTCGAGCGTCGCGCGCTCGAACCGGGGCTCGTGGACGGCGATTCCTGCCGAGATCGTGATCGGCCGCGCGATGCGGGGAGGCTCGAGGCCCGCGACGTTCTTCCGGAGGCGCTCGAGAGCGCGGACGGCCGCGACGGCGTCCGCCTCGACGAGTAGCAGGACGAACTCCTCGCCGCCGTAGCGCCCCGCGAGGTCGATCGCGCGGATCGTCCTCGAGATCGCGCCCGCGACGGCGGAAAGGGCGGCGTCCCCGGCGGGATGGCCGTGGGCGTCGTTGAAGGCCTTGAAGTGATCGATGTCCAGCATGGCGAGGGAAAGGCACCGGCCCGTCCGCTCGGCGCGCGCGAGCTCGGAGCGCGCCCGCTCCCGGAAGGCCGAGCGGTTCAGGAGACCCGTGAGCGGGTCCGTCGTGGCACGCTCGAAAAGGCGGCGCTCCTCGTCCACGACGGTCGGCAGGAGAAGGACCGTGAAGAAAATGAAGCCGGCGCCGATCGGGGGCACGACGGTCCTCGCGAGGAGGACCGCGTGGCGCTGGGCGATTTCCGCGAGCCCGGCGAGCAGGAGGCAGCTCGCGGCCGCAAAGACGAACGCCCGCGTCCTCCGGGACCCGCGGCGGAGGTCGAAAAGCAGGAGGCAGGCGATCAGGGCGAGGAGCACGGCGGCCGCCGTGGCGACGGCCTTCGGCGCCGCCGGGGCCGCGAGCGGGAGAGCGAGGACGAGGGACGCCGCGAGCGCGAGGGCGGCATACAGGCCGAGCGTCAGGCGGCTGCGCGATGCGATGAGAAGGGTGAGAGCGACGAGACCGAAGGCTCCGGCGGTGAGCGCGCAGAAAAGCGCGGCGACCTCCCCGGCGGTGAGCGTCATCCCGAGGACGATTCTACGTTCGCCGTGCCATCATCGCGCCGGGAGAATCCGATGAAGCGTCTCGTTCTTGCGGCCGCCGCAGCGGCGGTGGCCTCCACGCCGTCCTCGTTCGCCGCGACCTCTTACAGATTGCCGCCGAAAGAGGTCGTCGAAATTTTCGATGCCCCGGTTCCGCCCCAGGTGCGCCTGAGCCCGGCGGGAGACACGGCTCTCCTCGTGGACGTCGAGCCGAATCCACCGCTCGCGATCGTGGCCGAGCCGATCCTGAGGCTCGCGGGCGTCCGGCTCGTGCCCGCGCGCGGCGCCCTTCAGCACCTCTTTTACGCGTCCGGTTTCGCAGTCCTGTCGCTTCCGGAGGGCCGGAGCGTGCGGGTCGTGGTTCCGGCCGGGTCGCGGCTCGGGATGCCCGTTTTCTCGCCCGATGGCTCGGCCTTCGCGTTCACGCGCGACACGGACGACCGGATGGAGCTCTGGCTCGGCGACGCGAAGACGGGCCGCGCCGCCGCCGTGCCGGGCGTGAGACTGAACGACGTCGCGGCCGAACCGCTGCGGTTCTCGGCCGACTCGCGCTCCCTCTGGCTGCTCGCGATCCCGGCGGATCGCGGGCCGGCGCCGCCCGAGCCCGCCGTCCCGGAAGGTCCGGTGGTCGAAGAGACGTCCGGGAAGAAGGCGCAGGTCGAGACGTTCCAGGACCTCCTGAAGAGCCAGCGGGACGAGGAGCTCTTCTCGCATTACGCGACGTCGCAGGTCGTCAGGCTCGACGTCGCGTCGAAGCGGACGGCGCCGATCGGCGCGCCGGGGCTCTACTCCCGGCTCGACCCGTCGCCGAACGGGCGCTATCTCCTCGTCGCCCGGATGAATCGGCCGTTCTCGTACCGCGTGCCGTTCCACGCCTTTCCGCACGCGCTCGAGATCTGGGACGGCTCCGGAAAAGTCCTCCGGACCGTGGCGGATCTCCCGCTCGCGGACGAGACGCCGCGGCAGGGCGTCCCCACGGGCCCGCGTCACGTCGAGTGGCAGCCGATGGAGGAGGCCTCGCTCTTCTGGACCGAGGCTCTCGACGGCGGCGACCCCATGAAGAAGGCGCCGTTCCGCGAATCTCTTCGGACCATCAGGGCCCCGTTCGCGGGCGACGCCCGCGAGGTCCGCCAGCTCGTGAACCGCCTCGTGGACGTCGAGTGGACGGTCACGCCGGGGACGGCCATCGTGACGGAGTACGACCGCGCCCGCCGCTGGCGGACGACGTCCGTGATCGACCTCGACAACGCCTCGACGCCGCCGAAGGTCCTCTTCGACCTCTCGGCACAGGACGCCTACAAGGACCCCGGCCGGTTCGTCCTCGCGACGTCCCGCCGCGGCCGCCGCACGATCGTGCAGGACGGCGTCGTGGCGTTCCTCGCGGGCGAGGGCGCCACGCCCGTCGGCGCGCAGCCGTTCCTCGACGCGGTCGACCTTTCGACCGGCCAGACGCGCCGCCTCTTCCAATCGCCTGAGGATGCGCTGGAGCGCTTCGTTGGCTTTCTCGGAGACAGCCGGACGAAGATCGTGACGCGCCGCGAGACGCCATCGGAGCCGCCGAACCTCTGGCTCGTCGACCTCGCGCAGCGCCAGAAGAAGCGCCTGACCGACTTCAAGGACCCTGCGCCGAAGTTCGCGGGCGTGAAGAAGGAGATCCTCAAGTACGCGCGGGCCGACGGCGTCGCGCTCTCGGGCACGCTTTATCTTCCGGCGGGCTACGAAGCCGGCACGCGCCTGCCGTGCCTCATCTGGGCGTACCCGCTCGAGTACTCGGACGC
>DATKLW010000183.1:0-22764 GCA_035542215.1 Thermoanaerobaculia bacterium
GACGACTTCGCATCGATTTCGGAGGCCGTCACGCGCCGATACGCGCGCGCCGCGGAAGAGGGCCGTTCCCTCCCGGACCTCCTCCTGATCGACGGCGGGAAAGGCCAGCTCTCCGCGGCCCTCGCCGCGCTCGACCGGATCGGAGTCGAGATGCCGGCCGCGGGACTCGCGAAGCGCGAGGAGGAGATCTTCGTGCCGGGGCGTTCGGCGCCGATCGTCCTCCCGCGCACGAACGCCGGTCTCAAGCTCCTCCAGCGGGCGCGCGACGAGGCGCACCGGTTCGGGCTGAAGTCGCACCGGCGGGCGCGTGGCAAACGCGCGCTCGAGAGCCCGCTCCTCGCCGTTCCGGGCCTCGGCCCTTCGCGCGTGAGGAGTCTCCTCTCCGCGTTCGGCGGCGCCGAAGCGGTCCTCGCGGCCAGCGAAGACGCGATCGCGGCCGTCTCGGGGAAGTCCGTCGCGGCCCGGATCGCGCGCTGGCGGGCCGCGGCGCGCTGATTCAAGCGGGGGAGAAACCTTCGCGCTGCTACACTTTGCGCGGCATGGTCGCCGAACGTTCGGACACTCGCAGCCGCATGATGACGGGGGGCTCGCTCGAGCGGACTCCGTTCGCCGAGGTCATGCGCATGCTCTACCGCGAGCGCGCGACGGCAAAGCTCCTCGTCTCGCATCTCGGCGAGGAGCGGACGTTCTGGTTCGACCGTGGCCAGATCCTGTCGGGGAGCTCGAACCGCGAGGCGCAGCTCGTGGGCGACCTCCTGCGGACGTTCGGGCTCGCCGAGGAGAGTCTCCTCATGTCCGCGTTCGAGCAGGCGCTCGCGGAGCCGGGCCGCGGCCTCGCCCGCGCTCTGACCGAAACGGGCGCCGTTCCCGGCTACGTCGCGGACGCCGCCGTCCGGGCGCTCTCGGAGCGGCTGTTTTTCGAGACGTTCCGCTGGACGAACGGCGTCTTCACCGTGACGCCTCTCGACACGGCGCCGGACGTTCCCGTCCGCGCGGACCGGCCGACCGGAGGGCTTGTCCTCGAGGCGCTGCGCCGCCTGACGTCCCCCGCCGCACAGCTCAGCAGCCCGATCTCGCCGGCGGCGCGTCCGGTCTACGCGCCGGACCTCCTCATGCGCTACCAGGCCTTCACGGTATCCGCCGTCGAAGCCGAGGTCCTCGGCCGCATCGACGGGACCCTGACGGTCGAACAGATCCACCCGGACCAGCGGGTCGTCGCGCGCCTCGCCGGGACGGGCCTCGTCCTGCTCGTCGCTCCCGGACGCACGCTCGAGAAGTCCGGCGTCCCGGAGGGGCTTCTGCTCCTGAACGTGGACATCGCGGGAGCCTCGCCGCCCGCCCGGGTCGCGGAGGGTCTCGAGACGCAGCGCGAGCTCGTGCGGCACACGTACCGCCGGCTCGATTGGGCGAACCTGTACGAAGTCCTCGGCGTCGACGCCGACGTTCCCTTCGAAGCCCTTTCCAAGGCGATCCACGAGCGGGCGCGGATGTTTCATCCGGACCTCCACCTCAAGTCGCACCTCGCCGACGAGCGGGATGCGCTCGAGGCGCTCTTCGCGCGTGTGCGCGAGGCCGAGCGCGTCTTCCGCACGACGGAAGGCCGCGCCCACTACGACCGCACCCTGCTCACCCACGGAGACACCGTCTCCCTTCCGGGAAGCGCTCCGACCGTCGAGATCCAGAAGGAGATCGCGCGGAAGAACTACCTGCGCGCCAAGCTCCTTTACGACGAGGAGGACTACTACCCGGCCTACGAGATGGTGCGGCAGGCGGTCGAATTCGACCCGGACCAGAAGGAGTACTGGATCCTGCTCTCGCGCATCCAGCGCAAGAACCCCAAGTGGATCAGGCAGGCGACGGAGACGATGCGCCGGGCCGTCAAGAAAATGCCGGACAGCGTGGACCTCTGGTGGGAGCTCGCCGAGGCGTGCGGCCAGGAGCGCAACGAGACCGACCGCGTGAAGGCTCTCAAGGAAGTCATGCGCCTCGACCCCGTGAACCGGCGCGCGCAGCAGGCCCTCGCGGAGATCAACGCGAAAGTCAGGTGACGTGAACACTCTCCCGCAGCTCTTCGGAACCGGCCTCGGCCTGTCCGCAGCGGCCGGCCTGAACTCGTACGCCGTCCTGCTCGTCTACGGGGCGATGGCGCGCTTCTTTCCCGAGGACTATCCCGGCGCGATCGCGCGTCTCCTCGCGTCGAGCCCCGCGCTCGGATTTGCGGCCGTGCTTTTCCTCCTGGAGTTCTTCGCGGACAAGATTCCCGGTCTCGACCATTTCTGGCACCTCCTGCACTCGATCGTGCGTCCGCTCGTCGGCGCGCTCGTTGCGGTGGCCGTGGTCCAGCCCGAAGGCTCTCCGCTCCTGAGCGTCGTCGCGGGTGGCGCCGGAGGGGGAGTCGCGCTCGTCTCCCACCTCGTCAAGAGCGCGACGCGACTCACGTCGACCGCCGTGACGTTCGGCGCCGCGAACGCGGGCCTCTCCCTCGCGGAGGACGTCGTCGCGTTCCTTCAGAGCCTCGTCTCGATCTTCCTGCCTCTCGTCGCGCTCGTCGTCGTCGTCGCGATCGGGCTCATCTTCGTCTTCACGATCCCGCGGATGGCGCGATTCCTCGACCTGTTCGGGAGGCGGCGCCCCGGGCGCGAGACGCCCCCGCCGGTCTGACGCGTCAGGCCGGACAAGTCCCGTGCACTTCCCGACGGAGGAGCTTTGATGAAACCGCGTTTACCGCGCCCCGCGATCCTCGCCGCCGTGCTCCTCGCGGCGGCCGTGTCCGCACCCGCGATTCAGCCGGCGGCCTCTCCGCGCGAAGTCGCGGCGGTGCCCCGCGAAGTCGTCCGGGCGGTGGACGTCGGCCGTCTCGACGGGGACGCGAGGATCTCGCGCGCGGTCCTCGTTCTCCATCTGCGCGACCAGGCCGGGCTCTCGCGCCTGCTCGCGGCCCAGCAGGACCCCTCGTCGCCCGACTACCGCCGCTGGCTGACGCCGGACGAGTTCGGCGCCCGCTACGGCGCGACCGACGCGGACATCTCGGCGCTCCGCGCCCACCTCGAGGCGAACGGCCTCGAGGTCGAGGACGTCCCGGGAGGACGCACGGCGCTCATCTTCTCGGGCCGAGCGGCCGACGTCGAGCGGGCCTTCGAGACCGAGCTCCGCGAAGTCTGGGTGGACGGCGCCGTGCGCATCACGAACGTGCTCCCGGCCCGGCTGCCGTCCGGCCTCGCACAGCGCACGGCGGGACTCCTCTCCTTGAACTCGTTCCCGAGGAGGCGCCCGCTCGCCGCACGAGCCCCGGCCACGACGTCCGGCGGCTCGCACAGCCTCGCGCCGGCGGATTTCTGGACGCTCTACGGGATCGACGCGCTCGCCGCGGCCGGCATCAACGGCGCCGGACGGAAGATCGCCGTCGTCGCGCAGACGAACGTGACGCTCGCCGACACGCGATATTTCCGGTCGTATTTCGGCCTGCCCGCGAACGACCCGACGGTCATCGTGAACGGGGCCGACCCGGGCGTGACCGCGGACGAGATCGAGGCGGACCTCGACGTCCAGTGGGCCGGCGCGATCGCGCCCGCCGCGCAGATCCTCCTCGTCGTGACGAAGGGCAACGAGCCGGTCACCTACGGCGTGGACCTCTCGGGGCTCTACATCGTGAGCCACAACCTCGCGGACGTCATGACCTTGTCCTACGGAGCCTGCGAGGGCTCCTTCGCGGACTCGGACACGGTCTTCTACACGAACATCTGGGCGCAGGCTGCGGCGCAGGGGATCACCGCGCTCGTTTCGTCCGGCGACAGCGGCGTCGACGGCTGCGCCGATGCGAACGCGACCAGCGGGTCGAGCGCGTCGGTCAACGGTCTCGGTTCTTCGCCGTATGCGACGTGCGTGGGGGGGACGCAGTTCCTCGACACGGCGAACCCGTCCGCGTACTGGAGCTCGACGAACGACCCCGTCACGAAGAAGTCCGTGAAGGGACCGATTCCGGAGGCTGCGTGGAACGAGACGGGGTCCTACGGGACCCTCTCGGCGAGCGGCGGGGGGCTGAGCGTCCTCTTCGCCCGGCCGCCCTGGCAGAACGTCGCGGGCATCCCCGCGGGAGCCGGCCGCGCCGTGCCGGACGTCTCGGTCGCCGCCGCCGCGCACACACCGTATTCCATCGTGATGGGCGGGTCCGGAGGCGCAGCAGGCCTCACGCGCGTTTACGGAACCTCCGCCTCGGCCCCGGCCTTTGCCGGAATCGCGGCCCTGCTCTCCCAGCGCGAAGGCTCGCGCCTCGGCAACCTGAACCCGCTTCTCTACGCGCTCGGAGCCGCCCAGTACGGGACCGCGGCCGCCCCGGTCACGGGCTCCGGGCCGTTCCACGACGTCACGTCGGGCACGAATACGGTTCCCGGCGTCACGGGATACGACGCAGGACCTGGGTACGACGCCGTCACGGGTCTCGGCTCGCCGGACGCCTCGGCGCTCGCGGCGGCGCTCGCCTCGCCCTCCACCTCCGGAGTCGACTTCGCGATCTCGGCCCAACCCGCCGTCGTCTCGGTCGCCGCCGGGGCTTCCGCGTCGGTCACCGCCTCGCTCACACAGGCCTCGGCGGCCGCGGACGTCGTCGCGGCTCTTTCCGTCGCCGGGCTCCCCGCGGGTCTCACGGCGTCGTTCAGCCCCTCGACGCTGACGGACTCGACCGCCGGCGTCCTCTCCCGCGCCGAGCAGGCGGTCCTCACGCTCACGGCCTCCACGGCGGTCGCGGCCGGAACGTACCGGTTGGACCTCGCCGCAACGGCCGGCGCGGTCGCGCGGCACGCCGCGCTCTTCGTCACCGTCGGAGCGCAGGCCGCCATCCCGCCGCCGGGCCCGGGCGTTCAGGCGCCTGTCGTCCTCGACGTCTTCGGAAAAGGCAGTTCGCACTACACGTCCGACCTCGTCGCCGTGAACCGCGGGAACACGGACGCCACGCTGCTTCTGAGCTTCGCCCAGACACCCACGCCGGCCTCGGCGGGGCCTGTCGTCGCGCGCTCGCTCGGCGCGGGACGGCAGTTCTACGTGCCGGACGTGATCGCGTTCCTGAACGCGAACGGCTACGCGCTCCCTCCCGACGGAACCGCCAAGCTCGGGACCCTCTTCGCGACGTTCGTCGGCGCGACGGATGCCGGTGCTGTCTACGCAGGGTCGCGCACGTCCACGCCGAATCCCAACACGACGGTCGGCGGGTCGTTCGGCACGTTCTCGGCCGCGGTCGCGAACGGGAGCGCGAATGCGGGAGACGCGTGGATCTACGGCCTGAGGGAGAATGGGCAGTTCCGGTCGAACCTCGCGCTCGTGCACGCGCCCGGGACCGCCACGGGGGTCTCCTCCGGCCCGGTCACGCTCGAAACCCAGATCTTCGACGGCGACAGCGGGGCGCCGGTCGGGGCCCCGCTCGTCCAGACCCTCCAGCCGGGGCAGTTCCTCCAGTACAACAGCATTCTCGCGCTCACGCCGACCGGCGTCACGAACGGGTACGCACGCGTGCACCTCGCCTCCGGCTCGGACCGCTTCATCGCGTACGGCGTCGTGAACGACGGCGCCTCGTCCGGCGGCGGGACGTCCGACGGGAGCTTCATCCCGGCGAACGCGACGGGCGGGCTCGTCCCGATCGTCCTCGACCTGCCGGGCGCGACGCACTATTCGAGCGACCTGACGCTCACGAACCCGACGTCGTCGCCGGTCACGGTCACGCTGACGTACACGGCGGCTCCGGCCTTTTCCGGCGCCGGAAGCGGGACCGTGACGACCACGCTCGCGACGCGCCAGCAGCTCGTCGTCCCGAACGCGATCGCATACCTGCGCGGGCTCGGCCTGGCGATCCCGGCGGCAGGGTCCCAGGGAGGAACGCTCCTCGTGTCGGGCGCTTCGGCGCTCGTCCGGACGTCGAACCCCAACCCGGACACGAATGTCGGCGGGACGTTCGGCGTCGCCTATCCGGCGGTCGCGGCCTCCGCGCGCGCGACGGCCGAGGCCTGGGTCTACGGCCTCAGGCAGGACGCCGACGCCCGCACGAACCTCGCGATCGCGGACGCGCGCGCCGGGGACGGGACGCAGGTGACGTACGTCGTCGACGTCTTCGACGCGGACACCGGCGCGACAGCGCCCGCGCTCACGCTGACGGCCGTCCTGACGGGCGGCCAATGGACGCAGTTCGACACGATCCTCGCCGCCGCGGGCGTGACGCACGGATTCGCGCGCGTGAAGCCTTCGTCCGGCGCGTCGGATTTCACCGTCTACGGCGTCGTGAACGACGGCCCGACCGCGGGCTCGCGCACGTCGGACGGGTCGTACGTCCCGATGGTCGTCGTGAGGTGAGCGGGCCCACGCGGTAGACTGCCCGCGACTCGGGCCGGACAGGCGGTCGCCGCTCCCGCCGCCTCGGCGGAAGGAGGGGAGGAAAGTCCGGACTCCAGCGGGCAGCGTGCCGGAGAAATCCCGGTCGGGGCAACCCGAAGGAAAGTGGCACAGAAAACAAACCGCCGACGCGCCGCAAGGCGCAGGTAAGGGTGAAAAGGTGCGGTAAGAGCGCACCGCGGCTCCGGCAACGGAGCTGGCAGGCGAAACCCCACGCGGAGCAAGGCCAAATAGGGTGACGGCAGGGACGCCCGCTCCCGCGGCTTTCGAGCCGACGTCACCGGGTCGGTCGCTCGAGCCCGTCCGAAAGGGCGGGCCTAGAGGAATGACCGCCAGCCGGAAGGCGCGAGCCGACCGGTCACAGAATCCGGCTTATCGTCCGGCCCGAGTCGCTTTTTTCCGAGGCTGCGAGAATTCACTCCATGCCCGAGATCGTCGACGGCAACAACCTGATCGGCCGCCTCGGCGGCGGCACCCGCGAAGGGCTCGTCTCCGAGCTCTGCGAGGTCGCGCGCCGGAAGAGAAAGAGGATCACAGTGGTCTTCGACGGGCCGCCGGAGGCCGGACGCGCAAAGGTGCAGGCGTTCGGCGACGTCCAGGTCGTCTACGCGGCGCCGCGATCCGCCGACGAGGAGATCATCCGGCGGATCCGCGAGGCGCGCGAGCCCCGCGGCGTGACCGTCGTGACGGACGACCGGGGCCTCGCGACGGCGGTCGCCGCGGCGGGAGCCCGCACCGCCGGCATCGAGATCTTCCAGCGCGACGCCTCCGCGCGGATGCGCGTGGCTCCGCCTGCCGAGACGGGAAAGCCCGCCGCCCCGGGCAATGCGAAGGACTGGGAGCGCTGGTTCTCGGACCCGAAGAACAGGATCGAGTGATGGCCGGCCTCGTGCGCCCCCCGCGCCTCGTCCCCGGCGACTCGGTCGGCGTCGCGGCGCTCTCGGGTCCGCCCGACTCCGAGGCGCTCGCGGCGGGCGTCCGGGCCCTGGAGGGCTTCGGCTACCGTGTGAAGCTCGCGCCGAACGTCCTCGCGAAAGAGCCGCTCCTTGGCCTCGCCGGAACATCCGCGGAACGCGCGGCGGGCTATCGCGCGCTCCTCCTCGACCCGGACGTCAGGGCGATCGTTTTCGCGCGCGGCGGTTACGGCGTCGCGTCCGCGTTAAGGCACCTCGATCCCGCCGAAGCGGCGCGCCACCCGAAGATCCACTGCGGGTTCTCGGATCTGACCGTCCTGTCGTCCTGGCTCCTGAAGGCCGGCCTGCCGTCATTCCACGGCCCGATGGTCGCGGCAGACCTCGCGCGCGGCCTCGACCCTCTCTCCGCATCGTTCTTTCCCGCAATGCTCGAGGGGAGGGGACCCCGGGAGATTTTCTTCGAAGGTGAAGAGGGGCGGGGCGCGCCCCCTTCCGGCCCGGCTCGCGGCCCCGTCCTCCTGCCCGGAGCCGCCTCCGGGAGACTCGTCGGAGGGTGTCTCTCGCTCCTCGCCGCCTCGGTCGGCACGCCCTGGGAGTTCGACTACGCGGGTGCGCTCCTCTTCTTCGAAGACATCTCCGAGGAGGCTTACCGGATCGACCGGATGCTCGGGACCCTGATCGATTCGGGGCGATTCGCTAAACTGTCCGGCATCTTGATCGGCAGCCTGTCCGCCGTGACCTTCGGGGGCGTCGAGGATGGCGCGCGTCTGGCCGCCGTCCTCGAGGCGCGTCTCGCGCCGCTTGGCGTGCCCGTCGCGCTCGGCCTTCCCGCCGGCCACCGCGGCCCCAATGTCACCCTCCCCGTCGGCGCGCGGACCGCGTGGGACGGAACGGGAACGCTCACCTTCCTCGAGGAGATCGTGGCATGAAGGTGGTGGTCAAGTCCGGAACCCCGAGCGGCTTCACGGACTACCTCATGAAGGTCCCGGGCGGGAAGGACGTCTTCGCCGAGGGCGAGGTCGGCACGGAGATGTACGTCATCCAGGCCGGAACCGTCGAGATCTACAAGAAGAACCGCAAGGGCGAGGAGAAAATCCTCGCGACGCTCGAGAAGGGCGACTTCTTCGGCGAGATGTCCATCCTCGAAGACGTTCCCCGGACCGCGTCGGCGCGGGCAAAGAGCGAATGCGAGCTCGTCCGGATCAACCAGACGACGTTCGACGAGATGCTCCGCCACAACGCGGAGATTGCCGTCCGGATGCTCCGCAAGCTCTCCCGGCGCCTCCGCGAGACGACGAAGCTCCTCGAGCAGTCGACCGGCGTCGCTCCGACGCTCGACCAGTCGTCCTCCGACATCTTCGCCAAGGAGGCCGAACGCCACGACATCTTCCGCCTCGTCGCGGACGCGGGCGGCGAGTTCTTCCTGAACCGGGAAGGCGAGACGACCGTCGGGCGCGTCGACCCGGTCACGGGCATCCGCCCGGACGTGGACCTCGCGAACCTCGATACCCAGCGCTCGGTCTCGCGCCGCCACTCGAAGATCGTCCACGCGGGGAACGAGTTCCGCGTCGTCGAGGAGATCGGGACGATGAACGGGACGTTCGTGAACGGAACCCGGATCGTCACGGGGCAGCCGGTGTCGATCAAGGACGGCGACCGGATCCGCTTCGGCCTCGTGGATCTCACGTTCCGCGTCGCCAAGGCGTAGGGGAGAGGCCTCGCTCCCGCCCCTCGCGTCCCTCTCCGGCATCGGTCCCGCCCGCGCGAGGGAGCTGGCCGAAGCCGGCGTCGAGACCGCGCTCGACCTCCTCCTTCACCTTCCGTTCCGGTACGAGGACCGCACGCGCATCGGCCCGATCGCCGGTCTCGTGCCCGAAGGCCCCGCGACGACCGTCAAGGGCACCGTGCTCTCGAGCCGGCTCATCCGCACGCGGCGCCGCGGCTTCACGATCTTCGAGGCGATCCTCGACGACGGCTCCGGCACGCTGCGGCTCGTCTTCTTCAACCAGCCGTACATGCAGCGCTGGATGGCGCCGAAGAAGGTCTTCTGGGTCTACGGCGTCGCGACGCTGGCCGCGCGCCACCGCCACGGGCTCGTCATGGAGAACCCGCAGATAGAAGAATTCCTCGAAGGACAAGAGAAAGGGAAAGAAAGGGAGAAAGACTTCTTAGAAGGTGAAGAGAGCGCCGGCGCCGGCGGAGCGACCAGTGCGAGCAGCGTCGCGGATCCCCTCTCGGTCGGACGCGTGGTTCCCATCTACCGCAAGCTCCCCGGCCTCACTCCGCGGATGCGGAGGCGAACGGTCGATTACCTGCTAAGAAACTTTGCAGACCGCCTCCCGGAGCGCCTGCCTTCGTCGCGCGCGAGGGAGCAGAAACTCCCTTCTCTCGGCGAATCCCTGCGCGAGGCCCACTTCCCGGGCTCGGGCGGCGGGCCGGCGGACGCCGAGCCGTGGACGGAACGTACGTCGCCGCACCTCCACCGCCTCGTCTACGAGGAGTTTCTCGAGTTCCAGGTCGGCCTCCAGCGCCGCCGCGCCGAGCGCGACCGCGTGCCGGCGCCCGTCCTCGCGGCCGACGACGCGATCCGCGCGCGCCTGAGAGAAGCGCTGCCGTTCACGCTGACGGCGGCACAGAAACGCGTCATCCGCGAGATCGGGGAAGACTTCCGTTCGGGCCGTCCCATGCGCCGGCTCCTGCAGGGCGACGTCGGGAGCGGCAAGACGATCGTCGCGGTCCTCTCGGCGATCCTCGCGGCGGAATGCGGCCGGCAGACGGCGCTCATGGCGCCGACCGAGATCCTCGCCGAGCAGCACTTCTCGACGATCTTCCGCATCTTCGGCAAGACGCGCTTCCGCGCCGAGCTCCTGACCGGCCGCGTGAAAGGCAAGGCGCGCGCGCAGGTCCTCGACGCCCTCGCGGGCGGCAGGATCGACATGCTCGTCGGGACGCACGCGCTTCTCGAGGATCCCGTCGCGTTCCGGCGGCTCGGCCTGATCGTGATCGACGAGCAGCACCGCTTCGGCGTCGCGCAGCGCACAGCGCTCACGGCGAAGGCGGGCGACGGCGCCGGGGCGGAGCCCTCCGGCGCGCGTCCCCATCTCCTCGTCATGTCCGCGACGCCGATCCCGCGATCCCTCGCCCTGACGCTCTACGGCGACCTCGACGTGTCGACGCTCGACGAGAAGCCGCCCGGCCGCACGGCGATCGCGACGCGCGTCCTTCCCGAGGACGAGCGAGGGGCCGCGTTCCGCGAGATCGAGAACGAGATCCGCGCGGGAGGCCAGGCCTACGTCGTCGTCCCGCTCATCGAGGAGTCGGACGCGATCGACGCGAGGGCCGTCGAGAAGCACGCCGTCGAGATCCGCAAGGCGCTGCCGGGGCGGCGCGTCGGCGTCCTTCACGGGCGCATCCCGCCCGACGAGCGCGAGCGGACGATGGCGGAGTTCGCGTCGGGAAAGCTCGACGTCCTCGCGGCGACGACCGTCATCGAGGTCGGCGTGGACGTCCCGAACGCCTCGTACATGCTCGTCGAGAACGCGGAGCGCTTCGGCCTCGCGCAGCTCCACCAGTTGCGCGGGCGCGTCGGACGGGGGCGGCGGACCTCCCGCTGCGTCCTCCTGTTCGGCGCGAGGACGTCGCCCGAGTCGAAGGAGCGCCTCACGGTCCTCGAGAAGACCGACGACGGCTTCGTCGTGGCTGAGGAGGACCTGAAGCGCCGGGGCCCGGGGGACGCGCTCGGCACGCGCCAGAGCGGGGTCCCGATGTTCCGGATCGGCGACCTCGTCCGCGACGTCGGGTGGATGAGGGACGCGAAGGACGAGGCGACGAAGCTCATCGCCGAAGGGCGGGACTCCGCCTTCCGCACGCCTCTCTTTCTCCGGCCCGGGACCGACGCGGCGGGCGACTGACGGCTCTCGTTCCGGGTTAACATCCGCGCCCGCGCGGCGCGCGACGCGCCACGCCCAAAGGCAACGTGGACCCTCAAAAGACTCTCGAGATCGTCATCCAGGTCGTCGTCCTTCTGTTCGCCGTCTCCTTCCACGAGTCGGCGCACGGGTACGTCGCGATGAAGTGCGGCGACAACACGGCGCGCGACCTCGGCCGCATCACGATGAACCCGCTGAAACACATCGATCCGATCGGCAGCCTGCTCTTTCCGGCGCTGCTCGCGTTCTCGGGTTTGCCGGTCTTCGGATGGGCCAGGCCGGTGCCCGTATCGCTCCGCGGGGTTCGCAACCCGCGGCGGGCGAACCTCCTCGTCTCGGCCGCGGGGCCTGTCTCGAACCTGATCCTCGCCTTCGCGTTCGCCGCGGCGTTCGCGGTCGTCAAGGGACTTCCGATTCCCTCGAAGGCGAGCCCGCTGTACCCGCTCCTCCTCATCTTCGGGCTCTCGGTTCTCGTGAACGTCTCGCTGGCGATCTTCAACCTGCTTCCGATCCCGCCCCTGGACGGATTCGGCGTCGTCGAGAGCCTCGCGCCCGCGTCCGCGATTCCCGCGATCATCTGGCTGAGGCGTTTCGGCTTCTTCATCCTCATCGCGATGATGTTCACCGGAGTCCTCGGGTTCATCATGCGTCCCGTGCAAAGCCTCGTGATCGGCTGGCTGAGGTCCTGATGTCCGCCCCTTCTCCCGAAATCGTCCTTTCCGGCCTCCGTCCGACGGGCCGCGTTCACCTCGGGAACTACTGGGGCGCGGTGAAGAACTGGGTCGACCTGCAGGAGAAATACGCCTGCCGGTACTTCGTGGCCGACCTCCACGCTCTCACGACGGACTACGCGGACGCCTCCCAGATCCGCCAGGCCTCGATCGACGCCGTGACCGACTGGCTTTCGGTCGGCCTCGACCCGGAGAAGTCGGTCATCTTCGTCCAGTCACGCGTCCCGCAGACCGCCGAGCTCGCACTCGTCTTCGGGATGATCACGCCGCTCGGCTGGCTCGAGCGCGTCCCGACCTACAAGGAGCAGATCGAGCAGCTCCGGGAGCGGGATCTCGGGACGTTCGGCTTCCTCGGCTATCCGGTCCTCATGACGGCGGACATCGCTCTCTACCTCGCGCACTACGTGCCGGTCGGGAAGGACCAGGAGAGCCATCTCGAGATCTGCCGCGAGATCGTCCGCCGCTTCAACGGGTTCTACGGAGACGTGTTTCCCGAGCCGAAGGCGCTCTTCACGGCGACGCCCAAGGTGCCGGGCCTCGATGGCCGGAAGATGTCGAAGAGCTACGGGAACACGCTCGCGCTCTCGGACTCGGCAGAGGACGTCGCGAAGAAGGTCATGGGCATGGTCACGGATCCCGGTCGGGCGCGGCGATCGGACCCGGGCGACCCGGACGTCTGCAACCTGTACCCGTTCCACGTCCTCTATTCGACACCCGAGGAGCAGAGGGTCGTCGCCGAGGAATGCCGCTCGGCGGCGCGCGGCTGCGTGGACTGCAAGAAGCATCTCGTCCGCAACATGAACGCGGCGCTCGAGCCCGTGAGGCAGAAGCGCGCCGAGATCGTCGCGAAGAAGAACTATGTGACGGACGTCCTCGAGAGCGGAAACGAGAAGGCCCGGACGATCGCCGCGGCGACGATGGAGAAGGTCTCCGGCGCCATGGGGCTCCTTTAGTGACCGAAGGCATCCGTATTCCCGTCCCCGCCGGCTCGGACCTCATGGGGCCGTACCCGGTGAAGCTGGCCCAGTTCGAGGGACCCCTCGACCTCCTCCTCCACCTGATCCGGAAGAGCGAGCTGGACATCCGGAACCTCCCCGTCGCGGAGATCTGCCGCCAGTACCACGAGTACCTCCTCCTCATGCAGGAGCTCGACCTCGAGGTCGCGGCCGAGTTCCTTTACGTCGAGGCGCTCCTCGTCCACGTCAAATCGCAGATGGTCCTGCCGCGCGCCGTCCTGCCCGACGGGACGCCTCAGGAGGATCCGCGCGACGAGCTCGTGCGCCGCCTGATCGAGTACCGCAAGTACAAGGGCGTCGCCGAGACGCTCCACGAGATGGAGTCCCTGCGCCTCGGCCTCTGGAGCCGGCCTCCCGCGAAACTCGAGGCGAGCGACGCCGAGGCGGAGGAGACGGATCTCTCCGAGGTCTCGTTGTTCGACCTCCTCACGTTTTTCAAGGGCGCCCTCGACCGCTACCGGGCGGCGCATCCGCCGTCGCTGGAGATCGCCCATCAGAAATACTCGATCAAGGAGAAGATGGAGGACATGCTCGCGCGCGTGAAGAGCGGCACCGGCTCCGTGCCGCTGTCCGACGTCTTCCGGGGCCTCGCGGGCCGGGCCGAGGCGATCGCCGTCTTCCTCGCCGTCCTCGAGCTCCTCCGCCTGCGCGTCGTGCGCGCGAGGCAGGACGCCGAGTTCAGCGACATCCTCCTCGAGTCCACGGGCGAGGACGTCACGCTCGACGGCTACGAGGACTCGTACCGATGAGCGACGAGATCGAGGTCCCGGCCGTGCCGCCCGCGGGAACGGCCCCGTCGGCGCCCTCGGCGAACGTCGCGCTCGTCGAGGCGCTCCTTTTCGCGTCTGGCAAGCCGGCGAGCGTCGAGCGCCTCGCCGAGGCGTCCGAGCTGACCGCCGCCGAGGTGGAGGCCGCGCTCGACGTCCTCGAACGGTCGCTCGAGACCGACGGGCGCGGGGTTCGCATGGACCGCGTCGCGGGCGGGGCGCGTCTCGTCTCGCGCAACGAGTTCGACGTCCCCGTGCGCAGGCTCCTCGGGCTCGAGGGCAAGAACAAGCTCTCGATGGCGAGTCTCGAGACGCTTTCGATCATCGCGTACCGGCAGCCCGTCACGGCTCCCGAGATTGCGGAGCTGCGGGGCGTGAACTCGGCGTCTTCGCTCCGGACGCTGCTCGACAAGAAGCTCATCACGACGGCCGGCCGCAAGGAAGTCGTCGGGACGCCGTTTCTCTACAAGACGACGAAGGAGTTCCTCGTCCACTTCGGCCTCGACGACGTCAAGGACCTTCCGAAGCCCGAGGACCTCGACGCGCTCTACGGCGTCGAGACGAACACGTCGCAGACGGAGCTGTTTCCGGATGCTCCCTCGCCCGAGCCTCCAGCCGTGGAGCACGACGAAACGAATGAAGAGGAAGATTCTTCGAATGGTTAAGACAGCTGGACGCCAGGCGGAAGCCGCGAGGCGCGGAGCCGGCGCGCCCCCCGCCCTATTGCCTTCTAAGAAGATCTTCTCTTCGTTCTCTTCGGATGTGTCCCGTGAGCGCTGAGCGCCTCCAGAAGCTCCTTTCCGCCGCAGGCATCGCGTCGCGGCGCGAAGCCGAGAAGATCATCCTCGAGGGCCGCGTGACCGTGAACGGCCACAAGGTCACCGAGCTCGGCGTGAAAGCCGATCCGGCGAAGGACCACGTCAAGGTGGACGGGAAGCTGCTGCGCATCGCGGTCGCGCGGCGCTACGTCCTCATGAACAAGCCGAAGGGCCTGATCGTGACGCGCGACGATCCGGGCGGCATCCCGACGGTGTTCGAGCTCCTGAAGGGCCGCGTCGGCGAGCGCGTCGTCGCCGTCGGCCGCCTCGACGTCGAGTCGGAGGGACTGCTTCTCCTGACGGACGACGGCCCGCTCGTCCACAAGCTCACGCACCCGTCCGGCGGCTGCCGCAAGGAGTACGAGGTCAAGGTTTCGGGCGTCCCGTCGCCCGCGCAGCTCGAGAGGCTCAGGCGGGGCGTGACCTTGCCGGACGGCGTCAGGACGGCGCCCGCGGAGGTCGTACTCAGCGAGACGACGCCCGAGAAGAACGGCGTCGGCGGCAATGCGTGGCTCAAGGTGATCCTCGGCGAGGGCCGCTCGCGCCAGATCCGGCGGATGTTCGACCTCGTCGGCCACCCGGTCACGAAGCTGCGGCGCGTGGCGATCGGCCCCGTCCGTGATCCGAAGCTCCCGCCGGGCGCGTTCCGCGACCTCGCGCCCGAGGAAGTCGCAGCGCTCAAGGCGATCAGGCCGGCGCCCCCGCGGGGTTCGAGGCCGCCTGCGGCCGCCGTGCGCCGGCCCGGCCTTCCGGCCGACAGGAAGCCGGAGAAGCGGCCCGAAGGGAAGAAGTGACCCGCCCGGTGATCGTCGCGATCGACGGCCCGTCCGGCGTGGGGAAGTCCACCGTCGGCAAGGCGGTCGCGATGCGACTCGGCGTCCCATACCTCGACACGGGCGCGATGTACCGCGCCGTCGGCCTCGCGGCGAGGCGCGCCGGCGTCACGCTCCCGATCGCGGACCCCGGCGCGGTCGTGGACCTCGCGAGCCGCCTCGACGTGCGCGTGACGGGCAGCGCCGCGGACGCGCGCGCCTGGCTCGCCGGCGAGGACGTCTCGCAAGAGATCCGGACTCCCGAGATCTCGAAGTTCGCGTCGGCCGTCTCGGCGATCCCCGGCGTGCGCCGCCGCCTCGCGGGAATGCAGCGGAGCCTCGCGCTCGAAGGCGGCGGCGTCCTCGAGGGGCGCGACATCGGGACGAAGGTCGTCCCCGAGACGAAGCACAAATTCTTCCTCACGGCGACGCCGGAGGTGCGCGCGAGGCGCCGTCACGACGAGCTCGTCACGCGTGGCTCGACGCACACCTTCGACCAGGTCCTCGCGGAAATGGTCGCCCGCGACCACGCGGACTCGACGCGGGTCGACTCGCCGCTCACGGACGACGGCACGTACGTCCGGATCGACACGTCCTCTCTCACCGCGGACGAGGTCGTCGACCGGGTGCTCGAGACCGTCCAGAAGGGCTGAACGGACCCCCGGTTGACCGCTTCCGGGGCGGGCGTCTAACATCACCGGTTCCGGCCCGCTTAAGCGCTTGCCTCACGGACATTTAGGCGGGCGGAAATCTCGACGAAGACGAAGGAGCACGACCAAATGTCGCCGACGGACCTGACGAAGACTGGCCCCAGGGCGGAGGAAGGCGAGAACGGCGAGTTCGCACGCCTCCTCGCCGAGAGCGAACGCTCTCTGAAGGAGGGCGAGCTCATCAAGGGCCGCGTGCTTCAGGTGACGAACGACGAGATCCTCGTGGACATCGGATACAAGAGCGAAGGGATGATCCCTCGTTCCGAGTTTCACCACGTTCCCGCCGACAAGCTGCCGCACCCGGGCCAGGAGATCGAAGCGATCCTCGAGCGCACCGAGGGGCCGAACGGATACGTCGTCCTCTCGTACGAAAAAGCGCGGCGCGGCCGCGCGTGGGACATCGTCGAGGAAGCGTTCGCGAAGAACCAGCCGGTCCGCGGGCGCGTGATCGACCGCGTGAAGGGCGGGCTGTCCGTCGACATCGGCGTGCGGGCGTTCCTGCCAGGCTCGATCGCCGACTCGCGCCCTCTCAAGAACCTCGACGTCCTCAAGGGCCGCGAGCTCGAGTTCCGCGTCGTGTCCCTCGACAAGAAGCGCGGCAACATCGTCCTCTCGCGGAAGGCGATCCTCGACGAGGTCGCCGAGGTCAAGAAGAAGGAAGCGGCCGCGGCGCTCGCCGACGGGCGCGTCCTCAAGGGCGTCGTCAAGAACCTCACGGACTACGGCGCGTTCGTCGATCTCGGCGGCATCGACGGCCTCCTCCACGTGACCGACATGACGTGGGGCCGCCTCGCGCACCCGTCCGACGCCGTTCAGGTCGGGCAGGAGGTCGACGTCAAGGTCCTTCGCTTCGACGAGGCGACCGGCCGTATCTCCCTCGGGATGAAGCAGCTCAAGCCCGACCCGTGGCAGGACCTCCCGGCCCACTACCCGGTCGGCGCGCGCGTCCGCGGCAAGGTCGTCTCCCTGACCGACTACGGCGCGTTCGTCGAGCTCGAGGAGGGCGTCGAGGGCCTCATCCACGTCTCCGAGATGTCGTGGACGAAGCGGGTCAAGAACCCCTCGAAGGTCCTGAACGTCGGCGACACGATCGAAGCCGTCATCGCGGACGTGAACCCCGAGACGCGTCGCCTCTCGCTTTCGCTGCGCGCGACCGAGCCGAACCCCTGGGAGCAGCTCGCGGAGAAGTTCCACATCGGCGACCGCATCACGGGCACCGTCCGCAACCTCACGGACTTCGGCGCCTTCGTCGAGATCGAGGACGGAATCGACGGCCTCATCCACGTGTCCGACATGTCGTGGGGCCGCCGCGTGAAGCACCCCTCCGAGATCCTCAAGAAGGGCGACGAAGTCCAGGCCGTTCTGACGGCCATCGACGTCGAGAACCGGCGGATCAGCCTTTCGATCAAGGAATTCCGTCCGAACGAGTGGGAAGAATTCGCGGGCAAGCACCAGCCCGGCGACGTCGTGGACGGCAACGTCGCGAAGGTCGCCGACTTCGGCGTCTTCGTGCGCCTGCCCGAGGGCCTCGAAGGCCTCATGCACGTCTCCGAGACCCCGCTCCCGCGCGGCGAAAGGCCCGGCAGCGTCTACCACGAGGGCGATCCCGTCCGCGTGCGCATCCTCCGGATCGAGCCGGCCGAGCAGCGCATCGGGCTCTCCTCCCGCGACGTCGACCAGCCCGAGCCCGGGCCCCGCGCCGGGGCCGCGACCGCCGAGGAGGGCGAGGCGGCCCCGGACGAACACGTTCCCGCGCGCCCGGAACCGGCCGAGTAGCGGGGTCGCCGTGAGACGCGCGGGGCTCGCCCGATGAAGCGCTCCACCGTCGCGTGGGGGATCGCCGGCATCGGCTGCGCGTTCCTTGTCCTTCTCGTCGCGGCCGCCGTCCTCGTGAGCGGGGCCGTGTCGCGCGGCGCCTCCACGGACGGCCTGGGCCTCGGCATCGGCGGCCGCGTCGGGGTCGTCGACCTCGAGGGCGTCATCCTCTCGGCCGACCACCTCCGCGAGACGTTGGGGCGTTTCCGCGAGGCCTCGAACGTCAAGGCCGTCGTCGTGAGGATCAACTCGCCGGGCGGCGGCGTCGCGGCCTCGCAGGAGCTGAACCGCGAGATCGCGCGGTTCCGCAAGGAGACGGGCAAACCTGTCGTCGTCTCGATGGAGTCCGTGGCGGCCTCCGGCGGCTATTACGCCGCCGTCGCCGCCGACCACATCGTCGCGAACCCGGGCACGATCACGGGCTCGATCGGCGTGATCATCCAGTGGGTCAACTACGCCGACCTTCTCGAGTGGGCGAAGCTCCGCGCCGTCACGATCAAGAGCGGCGCCCTCAAGGACTCCGGCAACCCGACGCGCCCGATCACGGACGAGGACCGGGCCTACTTCGAGGATCTCATCCAGAAGCTCCGGGCTCAGTTCGTCGCCGCCGTCACGGACGGCCGAAAGGGCAAGCTCAAGGCCGGCGCGATGGACAAGATGGCCGACGGGCGCGTCGTGACGGGCGAGGAAGCCCTCGCGCTCGGCCTCGTGGACGAGATCGGGGACTACCGGGACGCCGTGGACCGGGCCGCGCGCATGGCGCGCATGTCCCTGCCCGCCGAGGTGTGGCATCCGCGGCCTGTGCGTCCGGGGCTGATCGAGCTGCTTTCCGGCGGAACTTCCGAATCGTCGATTGCGGGGCGCCTCCTCTCCGGCGCTCCGGTGGGGGGCGGATGGAACGTGTTCTTCCTGTGGTAGGCCGCGCCGAGGGCACGACCACGAAGGCCGATCTCGTCGAGGAGGTTGCGAAGGCGACCGAGCTCACGAAGAAGCAGGCCGAGGTGATCGTCGAATCCGTCTTCGACGGAATCATCGCGTCGCTCCGCTCGGGACAGAAGATCGAGCTGCGCGGGTTCGGCAGCTTCCGCCTGCGCCAGCGAGGGGCCCGCATTGCGCGCAACCCGAAGCGCAGCGGCGTCAAGGTCATGGTGCCCCCGAAGCGCGTGCCGTATTTCAAGCCCGGCAAGAAGCTCAAGGAGCTCATCAACCAGGCGGCCCCGGTCGCCGCGGCGGGGGAGCCGGAAAAGGCCTGATGGAGGCCCTTTTCACGCCCTGGCGCGCCGCCTACCTCGCGGGCGGCGGCGTCGACCCGGGCGGCGGCTGCCTTTTTTGCGAGCTCCCGAAGCACGACGACGCCGAGGCTCTCATCGTCACGCGGGGGAAGACCGCCTACGCGGTCCTGAACCGCTACCCGTATACGAACGGCCACCTCATGATCGCGCCCTTCGCGCACCGACCGGGGCTCGCGGACATGACGGCCGAGGAACGCCACGAAGTCGTGGACCTCGCCGCGCGGTTCGAGACGGCGCTCCGCGAGACCTACCGGCCGCACGGCCTGAACTCGGGACTCAACCTCGGGCGGAGCGCGGGCGCGGGCGTCGAGCACCACGCCCACCTGCACATCGTCCCGCGCTGGGACGGCGACACGAACTTCCTGACCGTCCTCGGGGGCACGCGCACGATCCCCGAGGACCTGCCGACGACGCGGGCGCGCCTCGCTGCGGCGTTCGCGCTGGCTTCGTGACGAAGCGGCCGGGAGAGGCCGCCCTCCTCGCTCTCGTCGCGGCGGCATTCCCGGGCGTCGGGCACGTTCTCATCGGCCAGCGCGCCCGAGGCGCCGCGTTTTGCACGATCGTCCTCCTCACGGCCGGGACCGGCCTCCTCCTCGGCCTCCGGAGCGACGCCGCGCCGGTCGCGGAGTACGCGAGGACGTTCCTGATCGTGGCGGGCATCATGCAGGCCCTCCTCGTCCTCGACGTGTGGGAGCGCGCGCGCGGGAGGCGCGGATGAGCCTCCTCACGGACCACTTCGTCCTCCTCGTCTGGCTCGCGGCGCTCCTGTCCGCGTTCCTCGCGCTCCTCTGGCGCGAGGACGAGCGCACCCGCGGCCGGTTCTTCCTCACGGTGTTCGGCGCTCTCGTTGGAGGCTCGGTCCTCGTGGCGTGGCTCCTCGCGGCGGTGCCGAGGTGACCGCGTGAAGCTCCTCGTCGTCGCGGGCGAGGTCTCGGGCGACCAGCACGCGTCGGCGCTCCTCGCGGCGCTCCGCCCGCGCGTCCCCACCCTCGAGATCTTCGGCGTGGGCGGCGAGGGGATGAAGGCCGCGGGCGCGCGACTCCTCGCTCACCAGAAGGACCTCGCGATCATCGGCCTCGTCGAGGCGTTCTCGAAGGTGCGGTTCGCGCGCCGTCTCATCAAGGCGCTCGTCGCGGAGGCGGTCGCCGAGAAGGCGGACGCCGCCGTCCTGATCGACTCGCCCGACTTCAACCTCCCGCTCGCGAGGCGCCTTGCGCGCGCGGGCGTGCCGGTCGTCTTCTACGTCTCGCCGCAGGTCTGGGCCTGGCGCCGCCGCCGCGCGAAGACGATCGCCCGCATCGGCCGCGCCGTCCTCGTTCTGTTCGGCTTCGAGAAGCGCTGGTACGACGCGCGGGGTCTGGGGGAGAACGTCACGTGGGTCGGCCATCCCCTCGTCGACGCGGCGGCCCGCGAGCTCGCGCACCCGGCGGCGCCGCCCCCGCCGGGCGTGAAGCGCGTCGTCCTCATGCCCGGATCCCGGAAAGGCGAAGTGAAGTCGATTCTTCCGGTCTTCCGCGACGCCGTGGAGATCCTCCGAAGGAAAGAGGGCAGCTTCGAGGTCGTTCTCGTCCAGGCCGACTCCATCCCGCGAACGCTGCTCGAGGAGGTCGTCGGAGAATCGCTCGCGACGTGGCGCGTCGTGTCCGGCGAGCATCTTTCCATTCTCAGAGATTCCGACGTCCTCCTCGTGGCGTCGGGGACGGCGACCGTCGAGGGGCTCCTCGCGCAGGTGCCAATGGTCGTCGTGTACAAGGTGCACCCCGTCAGCTACTGGATCGGCAAGAGGGTCGTGAAGGTGGCCCACGTCGCGATGGCGAACATCGTCACGGACGAGGGTACGGGCGTTCGGACCGTGCCCGAGCTTCTCCAGAAGGAAGCGACGCCCGAAAACGTTGCGGCCGAAGCCGGGAAGTTCCTCTCGGACGCCGCCCTTGCGTCGCGGACGCGCGCGCGCCTTGCGCTGGGCGCCGCGGACCTCGGGCCGCCCGGCGCCGCCGCCCGGACTGCCGACGCCCTGCTCGCCGCGCTCGGCGCCGGAAAGGCCGCATGAACGACTTCCGCCGCCTCGCGGTCCTGTTCAAGCCGCATCGCCGCGCGGCCGTCGTCGCGATCTGCGCGATGCTCGGTGTGTCGCTCTTCACGTCCGCCGTCGCCTACCTGATCGGCCCGCTTTTCGACGAGGTCCTTTCGGCCGAGGCGAAGAGCGCCGTGATGGAGAAGGCCGGCGGGACGGGCGTCGGCACGCTCGTGGGCGAGAAGGCGGCGCTGAGACGGACGGCGGTGGCCCGGACGCTGGACCGCGGTCTCCAGACACTCGAAGAGTCTTTCGGCGTCACGGAAAAGGGCCGTCGCCTCTTTCTGCCCCTTCTCCTTTTCGTCTGCTTCCTTCTCAAGAACCTCTGTACGTTCTTCGCGGAGTACCGCTTCAACGCCGTGGGCCTCGCGTTCGTGCGGGACCTGAGGCACCGCGTCTACGAAAAGGTCCTCGGCCAGTCGGGCTCTTTCTTCGCGCGGCACCCGTCGGGCGACCTCATCTCGCGCGTGACCGGGGACGTGGACCGCATCCAGAGCCTCTTCGGCACGGACCTCGCCGACCTCGTGCAGTCCGTCGCGACGCTCCTCGGGCTCACGATCCTCGTCGTCTCGCTGTCGCCGGAGCTCACGGCCGCGGCGCTCCTCATCGCGCCCGCCATCGTCGTGCCGGTCGTCCTGATCGCCCGGCGCCTCCGCCACCTCTCGAAGGCGGCGCGCGAGCGGATGGGCGACCTCACGGGCGTCCTCTCCGAGACGATCCGCGGGGCCCGCGTCGTTCAGGCCTACGGCGCCGAGCGGTGGGAGTCGGGGCGCTTCTCGGACGTCAACGAGCGCACGTTCCGCCTCGCGAAGAAAGGCGCGCGCGTGATGGCGTTCGCCTCGCCGCTCGTCGAGTCCGCGTCGGTCCTCACGTTCCTCCTCCTCCTCGGCTACGCCTCGACACGGATCGCGTCCGGGAAGATGACGCTCGGCACGTTCCTCTCGTTCGGCGTCGGCCTCGTCATGACGTACCAGCCCTTCAAGCGCGCGACGCGGACGAATCTCGCGCTCCAGCAGGCGCTCGCCTCGGCCCGGCGCGTCTTCGAGGTCCTCGACGCGCCGAACGACGTCGCGGACCGCCCGGGCGCGCCGGCGCTCACGGGCCTCGCCCGGGAGATCCGCTTCGAGCGCGTGACGTATGCGTACCCGGGGGGCGAGCCCGTGCTGCACGAGATCGACCTCGTCGTCGCGCGCGGGTCCGTCACGGCGCTCGTCGGCCCGTCGGGCGGCGGCAAGTCGACGCTCGCCTCGCTCCTCCCGCGCTTCATGGACCCGACGGCCGGCCGCGTGACCGTGGACGGGACGGACCTTCGCGACGTGACGCTCGCGTCCCTCCGGGCGCAGGTCGGCCTCGTGACGCAGGAGGTCGTGCTCTTCGACGAGACCGTCCGGCGCAACGTGGCGTACGGGACGCCGGACGTGCCCGACGAGAGGATCCGCGAGGCGCTCGAGGCGGCGAACGCGCTCGCCTTCGTGGACGCGCTGCCCGAAGGCCTCGACGCGCGAGTCGGG
>DATKLW010000184.1:0-2736 GCA_035542215.1 Thermoanaerobaculia bacterium
GGGTCGATCACGAACGTCGCGACGCTCAGCGTCGGCGGGACTCCGGTCTCGACCGCGTCCGCCCAGGTCGGAACGGGCGGAGCCGACATTCCGACTTTGACCGACCTCGGCCTCGTGGCGCTGGGCCTCGCCCTCGCCGCCGCAGGCGCCGTCGTGATGCGGGCGCGGGCGATCTGAGCCGGAAAGCCGCCCCGATCTGAAGACGTTCCTGCGCCCGGCAGTGGTCGCCTACCTCTGGCTGGCGATCATCGGCCACGAGGCGGGCGAGGACCTCGTCCGCGCGCTCCAGAAGCTTCTGGGGCCCCGCGTCCTGACGGCGGGGCTCGCGGCGGCCGCGGCCCTCGTCGCCGTCCGGGTCGTCCTCCGCCTGCGCCGGCCGCTGCCCGGCGACGGGCCGGGAGCCGTCGCCGTCCGCCGGGCCTTTGCCGGGTTCACCGCGGGATTCCTCGTTCTCTGCTACGCGGTCCTCGTCGCGATCCCGACCGAGGCGGCCCACTTCGTTCAGTACGCCCTGCCGGTCTTTCCGCTCTTCGTCCTGACGCGGCGCCTCGGCGCGACGATCGTCACGCTCTCTCTGGCCGGCGCGGTCGACGAGGGCTGGCAGTTCTGGATCCTCCACCCGCACTGGGGCGTCTCCCTCGACTTCAACGACATCGTGATGAACGTCGCCGGCGCGTGCCTCGGGGCGCTCCTCATCCTCGGCGCCGTCCCGGTCGCGTGGCGCGGAGGAGCCTTCGCGGAACGCCTCCGGCGGCTCGACACCCCGATCCTCCGGCTCTTCCTCGTTCTCGCCGCGGCGGTCGCCGCCGCCCGTCTCGCCGGCGTCCTGTCGTTCGAGCCCGGCGACGCGCACGCCGGGGCAGTGGTCCTCGGGCGGTCGGCCCCCGACCCCGGGTTCTGGACGACGGCCCCGTGGTCGCAGAAGCGCTTCCACGAGCTTCCGCCCGGCCCGGGCCTTCTCATTTCCGGGGCGCTCGTCGCCGCGCTCGCCGTCCTCGACGCCTTCGTGGCCGTCGGGACGGGAGCGCCCCGCGAGGAGCAGGGCCGCTAGAAGCCCTTCGAGGCGAGGTGCGCGGCGAAGTCCGCGAGCCGGGCCGAGTAGCCCCACTCGTTGTCGTACCACACGAGGACCTTCGCGATGCGCTTGTCGAGGACCATCGTGGAGTCCCGGTCGACGATCGCCGAGTGCGAGTCGCCGAGGATGTCGCGAGAGACGAGCGCCTCGTCGGCCACGCGGAGGATTCCCTTGAACGCGGGCGTCTCCGCGGCTGCCGCGAGCGCGGCGTTGATCGATTCCGGGGTGACGTCCGTCTTCAGCGTCACGACGATGTCCGTGATCGAGCCGTCGGGGACCGGAACGCGGAGCGCCATGCCGTCCATTTTTCCCTTGAGCTCCGGGATCACGAGGGCCGTCGCCTTCGCGGCGCCGGTCGAGGTCGGGACGATCGAGAGCGCGGCGGCGCGGCCCCGGCGGCGCTTCCTCGTCGGGGCGTCCATGAGCGACTGGCTCGACGTGTACGCGTGGACGGTCGTGATCATGAGGTGCTCGATGCCGAACGTGTCGTTGAGGACCTTGGCGACGGGCGCGAGGGAGTTCGTCGTGCACGAAGCCATCGAAACGACGTGGTGCTTCGCGGGGTCGTACGTGTGGCCGTTGACCCCGAGGACGAACGTGCCGTCCGGGTCGTCGGCGGGCGCCGAGATCACGACCTTCTTCGCGCCGCCCGTGAGGTGCTTGGCGGCGTCGGCGCGCTTGCGGAAGGCGCCCGAGCACTCGAAGACGACGTCGGCGCCCGACGCGCCCCACGGAAGGGTCGCGGGGTCCTTCGACGAGAAGAACGGGATCTTCGCGCCGTCGACGACGAGCTCGCGGTCCGTGACCGAGACGCGGTGGTTCCACCAGCCGTGGACGGAATCGTATTTGAGGAGGTAGGCGAGGTCGCCGAGGTCGGCGAGGTCGTTGATGCCCGCGACGGTTCCGCCGCGCTGGAGGACGTTCTTGAAGAGGCAGCGGCCGATGCGGCCGAAGCCGTTGATGCCAACCCGAACCGGGTTCGTCATGAGAAGCAACCTCCCGGGCCGCGCGCTCCGCACGCGCCCCGGAGGGATCTTAGCGATCCGGGATTCGGCGGGCCTGAAGCTCCTGCATCAGGCGTCAGTTCTTTGACGCAACCGTCAGGGAGCCGGCGGCGCTTTCGACGACCTCGCCAGGAGCCGGTCGACCGAGACCGCGCCGGGGCCGAGCGTCAGGACGACGACCGAGACGAACAGGAACCAGAACGGGTCCGCCCTGAGGAACGCATCCAGGTCGTGAAAGACGCCGAGGAGCGCGGGCCGGTCCGCGGACCAGAACGCGACGAGCATGTTGCCCGTGAGGAGCAGCGCGATCGGCCGGGAGAAAAGGCCGAGGAGGAGGAGCGCGCCGCCGGCCATCTCGAGGCCGCCGATGAACCAGGCGTTGAGCCCCGGCGCCGGGATCCCGAGCGACGTGAAGAACTCGGTCACGCGCGCGTGGTTCTGGAGCTTGCCGAGCCCCGTCGTGAAGAACTGTCCGCCCCAGACGAGGCGCAGGACGAGGAGGACGACGCTCCCGAGCGGGGAGAAGAGGCGCTCGAAGCGGTCCGTGACGGCCGTGTAGAGGGCGGCGATGGACATGACAGTGAATGCCGCCCGGGGGCCGGACTATTCCCGCGCCCCGCCCGCGATCATGGTGCGGCGAACGCGATCGCGAGCGTC
>DATKLW010000185.1:0-3050 GCA_035542215.1 Thermoanaerobaculia bacterium
CGCGCCGCCGGTCTCGGCCGGCTGCCCGATGCCGTCTGGACCGCCGCGTGGCGCGACATCTTCTTCCGCGACGAGCGCGCCCTCGTGCTCCTCTCGCGCCTCGCGCCCGGCGTCACTCCGGTCCTCGTCTCGAACACGAACGTGCTCCATTGGGAGGGCGTCCTCGCCGTGGCGCCCGAGCTTCCCCGCCTCCTTCCGCTCCGCTCGCTCTCGTTCGAGGTCGGCGCCGGCAAGCCTGACCCGGCTCACTTCCGCGCCGCGCTCGCGCTCGCGGGCGCCCCGGCACGCGACGCGGCCTTCGCGGACGACCGCCCCGAGATGGTCGCCGCGGCGCGGGAACTCGGGATCGACGCGTTCGTGGCGGCAAGGCCGGACGATCTCGAAGAGGGTCTGCGCGCGAGGAGCCTCCTTGCCTCGTGAGCGCGCGCGCCGGGGGTATTCTCCGAAGGTGAAGAGAGCGGCAATGCGCGCGGGCGTCCTCGTCGCCCTCCTCTCGGGCGGACTCTTCGGAGGCTTCGGCTGCCGCGGCCACGACGAAGACGCTGCGGCGGGCGCCGCGCCTCTGGACCATTCGAAGAAATCTCCTCTTCCCTCCTCCTCGCTCCCTTTCTCCGCCCTCTCGTTCGACGAGGCCCTCGCGAAGGCCCGCGCCGAGAAGAAGCTCGTGTTCGTCGACGTGGCCGCGGACTGGTGCGGCTGGTGCACGCGGATGGACGAGGACGTTTTCTCGAACCCGCGCGTGCAGAGCGCTCTCCTCGAATACGTCCCGATCAAGCTGGACGCCGACCGGGGCGGCCGCAAGGTCGCCGTGCGCTACAGCGTGACCGGACTTCCGGCCTTCCTCGTCGTGAACGGCGACGGCGAGGTCGTGGGGCGTTTCGACGGCTACATGTCCGCCGACGCGTTCCTCGAGAGGCTCCGCCGCTCTTCCCGAGGGCGCGGCTGAGCGAGACCGCGGGCCCGGCCGCGCACCCTCTCTTCGTGAAGGCCCTCGAGGAGTTCCGCGCGGGCCGGTTTTTCGACGCACACGAGGAGTGGGAGAAGCTCTGGCTGGAATCCGACGGCGACGAGAAGCTCTTTCTCCAGGCGCTCATCCAGGTCGCCGCGGCCTGTTACCACCTGACACGCGGCAACGCGGCGCCGGGGGCGCGGTTGCTCGCCCTCGCGGAGCGGAAGCTCGCTCCAATGGGTAATGCCTACGCCGGTGTCAGGCTGGATTCTCTTAGAAGGGGGATCGCGATGGCTCAGGAGCGGCTGCGCGAGGGCGCAGCGCCGGGCGAGGCCGTGAAGGCGTTGCGGCTGTAGCGCAGGCCCGGCCGCCGCTCGATTCACCTTCTAAGAAATTCCTTTCTTCTCCCCGGTCTTCTCTCTCCCCCTATGAAAATCGTCTCTCTTCGGACGTCGCAGGGAGGAGCGGCGCCACCCGCGCCGCGACCGCCGCGACGAGGGCCGCGTCGGGCTCGCGGCTCGCGGCGCCGAACGGGCCGGGGCGCCCCACGCCGACCTCGGCGAGGGAGTGCGCGACGAACCCCGTGAGCCCGCGCGGGCGCGCGCTTCCTTCCGCGGCCTCCTCGAGGACGTCCGCGTACGCCTCGGCGATCCGGTCCGGTCTTCGCTCCTCGCCCCAGCGGACCGCGGCCGCCGAGCGCGCGCGCGTCGCGTCCTCGTCGAACGAAAGGCGCTCCATCGCCGCCGCGAGGATCGCGACCTCGTCGCCCCCCACGGGCACCTTCGAGGCGAACGAGTCCGGAAGCTCGCGGAACCAGCCCGTGTCCGAGACGACGAGCGGCAGGCCGAAGCCCGCGAGACGGCAGACCGCTCCGGACGTTTCGCCCATCGTCGGGTGCCGGAGGTTGACGCCGAAGTTCGCGGCCGAGGCGGCGAACCAGAAGTCCTCGTCCGAGAGGTAGCCGCCGAAGGCGACGTCCCCGGCGAGGCCGTGCGCGTCCACGTACCGGTGCAGCGGGTCGTCGCTCCCGACGGCGCCGCCCACGAAGAGGAACGGCCGGCGGCCCGGAGGGAGCGCGGCGAGCGCCTCGAGGATCTTCCCGATCCGCTTCGCCGGCGTCACGACGCCGAGAGACGCCGCGACCGGCCGGTCGAGTGGCAGGCCGAGCGCGCGCCGCGCCTCGTCCCGCGGCGTTCGGGGCGCCTCCACGACGTGGTGCGGGATCTCGACGGCGCGCGTCTTCGGGCTCTCGCGGAGGACCGCGCCGCGGACGAGGGCCGAGTGCGTGATGACCGCGTCCGCCGCGCGGACGACGCCGGCCGACATCGGGAAGGCCCATGGGTCGAGGTCCCACACGGGGATGCGCGCGCCGCGCCGCCCCTGCTCCGCGAACGCGCGGCCGCGGGCCCCGTGCGCGGCCTCGAGGGCGCGCGCGTAGTCCGCCTCGCGGCCCCGGTCGAGGTAGGCCGCGGCGAAGAGGTGGTGCAGGACGAAATCGTGCAGAACGACGACGGCCGGCGTCTTCCTCCGCGGCGCGCACAGCGCCTCGACGGACGGCGCGTGCAGGGGATCGTTGCCGATCTGGAAGAGGAGGACGTCGTGTCCCGCGTCGAGCGCAGCCGGAGCGGACGAGGGCTCGTACGAAGAGAGCCGAAGAGGGGATTTCTTCGAAGGTCGAGAAAGCGAGGCCAGCGCGGCGAGGATCTCAGCGTCGTAGTCGGCAATGCCGGAGCGCGTGGGCGGCAGAGGGCCGATGAAGCCCACGGAAAGCTGCGTCGCATCGGCCGCCGCTCCGCCGCTCTCCCCCGCCTCTTTCACCTTCAAAGAGATCCTCTCTTCGGACGTCACCGGATGCCACCGGCCTCGAGGAGAGCGCGAACGGCGTTCGCCCAGGAAATCCCTTTGACCCTCTCGAAGCCTCTTTCTCCGAACTCGCGGGCTTTCTCGGGGCTCGCCAGAAGGTCCGCGACGGCAGCGCCGAGCGCAGCCGCATCCGGCGGCGTGACGCGCCCGTTCTCGCCGTCCACGACGAATTCCAGCGGCCCGCCGGAGTCCGCGCACGTCACCACGGGCTTTTTCGAGAGGAACGCCTCCAGAGCGA
>DATKLW010000186.1:0-50294 GCA_035542215.1 Thermoanaerobaculia bacterium
GCAGCGATCTCCCTCTTCACCTTTCTAAGAAATTCTTCTCCCCGCGCCTGACGACCTGATTCGGCGTCACAGGTTCGTGCACCGTCCCCTCCGCGCTGCACCAAAGCGGGTGGCGGGTGAGGAAGGTCACGCGATTTCGGCTGGCACGGCCTTGCTCTTCTCCTTGTGTCCGGGGCGAAACGGCCCGGGGCAGAAAGAGAGGCCGGTCATGAACAGCACGATGCGCAACCTGACGCTCACCGCCGCGGCCTTCGCGGCCCTGATGGCGACCGCTCCGAAGGCAGCCGCGGACGACCGCGGGCACGGCGGAGGCCGCGGCAGCGCGCCGAGGCAGGACTTCCGCTCGCCTGCCTTCCGCGGACCGGCGTTCCGCGCTCCGGGCCATGCGTACGTCGCTCCCGCGCGTCCGGTCGCCCGGTACGGCTACGGTTACCGTTACGGACACGCCGCTCCGCTCCGCGTGGTCTCGGGCTTCCGCTTCTACGCGGCTTGCCCGGGCCCGGGGTTCGTCTATGTCGCGAACTACGGGTGGGCGTTCCCGCCCTTCTTCGGAGCGGTCTGGGTCCCGGGCCACTACGACATCGGCGGCGTCTGGGTCGACGGCTTCTGGCAGTGAGCCGTTCGAATCGACACGGCGGCGGGCGGCCTCAGGGCCGCCCGCCTTCGCGTTTCAGGAGCTCGCGCTTCCTCTCGACGCCCCAGCGGTAGCCGCCGAGGGCGCCGTCGTTCCGGACGATCCGGTGGCACGGGACGACGAGGGCCGCCGGGTTGTGCGCGCAGGCGGACGCGACGGCGCGCGCGGCCGTGGGCCGGCCGATCGCGGCGGCGAGCTCGCCGTACGAGCGCGTCTCGCCGCGCGGCACCGCGCGCAGCGCCTCCCACACGCGGCGCTGGAACGTCGTCGCGCGGAGGTCGAGCGGGATCGACGACAGGTCGACGGCCTCGGCGAGCGAGCGCGCGATGCGCTCGGTCCACTTCGCGAGCGCCGCGGGCGCCTTCTCGATGATCGCTTCGGGGTACTCGCGCCTCAGGCCGGCCTCGAGCGTGCGGTCCGAGTCGCCGAGCGTCACGGCGCAGACGCCGCGGCCGGTCGCGCCGACGAGGAGGCGGCCGAGCGGCGTCGCGACGGTCGCGAAGCGCACGTGGAGGCCCTTGCCGCCGCGCGCGTACGCGGCGGGCGTCGTCCCGAGGTGGCGCGGGGCGTTCGCGTACGCGCGGCTGGACGAGCCGTAGCCGGCCTCGAAGCTCGCCGAGGCGACGGGCGAGCCGTCCCTGAGGAGCGCCTTGAGGCGGTCGGCGCGCTGCGCATCGACGTATTTCTTCGGCGTGACGCCGACGAGCTTCTTGAACGTCCGCTGGAAGTGGAACGGCGAGAGGCCCGCGACGCGCGCGAGCGTCGCGAGCGGGACGCGCTCCTCGGCGTGCGTCTCGAGGAACGCGACGGCGCGCCGGACGGCGCGGACGGCCTCGGGCGGCTCGGTCGTGGCGGGCCTGCAGCGCAGGCAGGCGCGGAAGCCCGCGGCCTCCGCCTCGGCGGGCCCGGCGAAGAACCGGACGTTCTCGCGGTTCGGGCGGCGGGCGGCGCAGGACGGGCGGCAGTAGATGCCGGTCGTCGCGACGGCGAAGACGAAGCGGCCGTCCTGCGAGGCGTCGCGGGCGGCGACGGCGTTCCAGGCGGCGTGCGGATCGGGGGAGGGCGGCGAAGGCATCGCGGTGATCATCATGCCGCCAATGTGCGGCGGGGAAGGCCCATCCTCTCCCCGGATCTTGCGGCCGAACCCGGGCGGCTCAGCGCTTGAAGAGCGGCAGGAGCGTCGTCTCGAGGCGCTTGAAGAGGGCCGCGGTCGCCTCCACGTCGCGCCGGCAGTACGCGGCGACCTCGGCGAGCCGGCCCTCCCGATAGGCGTCGCCAACGGCGTAGCCATGCATCTCCTCGCTCTTGGGCGACGGGATGCCGAACGCGACGCAGGCGGCGTGGAGGGTCGGCGTCTGGTCGCGCGAGACGGCCCCCTGGAACGTCAGGATCTCCAGCAGGTCGACGTGCGTCTCCATCGAATACCGGTAGCCGAGGAGATTCTTCGAAGGTGTGAGACCGTGGATCGCGCTGCGCACGGACAGGAACGGCCCGTCGAACGTGCGGCCGTTGAAGGTCACGAAGCGGTCGAACTTCGAGGCCGCCGCCCAGAACTCGGCGAGCATGTCCTTCTCGGGGCACCCGACGAGGTCGAAGAGCCCGTCCTCCGATTTCGCGTCCTGCCGCTCGGCCGCCTCGTACCAGACGACGCCCTTTCCCGTCTCCGGGTTCTGCATCGCGATGACGATGACCTTGCCGGCATAGGGAGACAGCGCCCCGCCCTCTTTCCTTCTAAGAAAATCTTCATGGTCTTCCGAGTACCGAACGAGCCTCTCGCGCTGGAGCGGGTCCAGCTCGAGCCAGGGCCGCGACACCGTCTCGATGTCGAAGACGACCGTCTTCACGGGACCGGAGCTTACTTCGGGGCAGGCGCCGGTGGCGCGGCCGAGAGGCCCTGCGGGGCGGGCGCCCCGAGGCGGTCGGCGAGCCAGCCGAGGACGGCTTTCTCGGCCTCGGGGTGCTCGCGCAGGAGCGCGAGGTTGTGCGCGGCGCCGGGAAACAGCAAGAGGCGCTTCGGCGCCTGCGCGGCGGCCTCGAGGTTCTTCGCGGAGTCGGCGCGGCCGGGATCGGCCTCGCAGGCGAGGAGGAGGAGCGACCGCGGAACGGGCGGCGTCGGACCCGCGAGGGCCGCGACGCGCGGCTCGTTCACGGAAATGACGATCGCGGTGTCGACCTGCCCGCGCGCGGCCGCGAGGAGCGCGAGGTAGCCGCCCGTCGAGAGCCCGAGCGCCGCCGTCTTCGGCGCGCGCGTCTTGAGCCATCCGGCCGCCGCCTCGACGTCGCGCGGGAAGCCGTTCGGGTCCGTCAGGAGGCGCGGGGAGATCGGGATGGGCTGGCCGTTCTTCTTCGTCGACTCGCCGTGGGCGCGCAGATCGAAGCTGAGTGTCGCGTAGCCGGCCGCGCCGAGCTTCTCTGCGAGCGGCTCGAGCTCGCGCCTCTCGCGGGAGAAGTCGTGGACGAGGAGGACGGCCGGCGCCCGATCGTTTCCCGCGACGGGCCGCCAGGACGCGGCGAGGGCGACGCCATCGGCGGTCGCAATCGTGACGCGGTACGGATCCGGCGGGCGCGGCACCGCGGTCGGCTCCGGCGCCTTCCGCTTCTTCTTCGCGGCGCGGGCGGGAGGAGCCGCGAGAAACGCGACGGCCGCCAGGGCGGCGGCCGCGCGGCGCAGGCGGAACCGTGAGGCCGTCACTTCGGGCGGAACCCGCTCCCGAAGGCGAACAGCACGTGGTCGTGGGCGTAGTGGACGAGGAGGAACGAGAGAACGACCGCGTAGTAGCTCGGCTCGGCCGGGAGCCTCAGGACCAACGTGAGGAGGACGATCACGAGCGTCGCGCCCGTCGTGAGCAGGATGTTCCAGCCGTAGTAGCGGAAGAACTTCCCGGGCTGCGCGAGCTTCTTGGCGATGGAGTCCTTCGCGATCGAGTTGTCCTGCTGGAGGATGAGATACGTCAGTCCGAGGTACTGGAAAGAGTGCCAGGCGTTGAAACCCTGGAAGGAGACCGAGAGCTCGGGCATCCGCGGGATGAAGAGCGCGACGCCGACCGTGAGCGCCATGAAGAAAACGTAAGGACCGCCGACTTCCTTCCGCCGGAGCTGGTTGAGCGTGTAAACGATCCACGCCGCGAGGAGCGCGGCCGTCACGATTGCGAAGCCGTTCGCGAACCACGCATGCTTGAGGAAGGATGGGAACCAGAGGACGGTCTCGCCGATCCGGAACGTGCCGGCGACGTGCCGGTACATCGCGTAGCTGTAGAGCGAGGTCAGGATCACCGCGACGTCGAGGCCGCGCTGCCAGGGCTTCGCGGCGCCGCCCTTCTCGCGGTAGAGGTAGGCGATGTACGAGGCCTGGTCGCAGACGTGGATCGAGGCCCACGTGAAGAAGAACGTCAGGAGCGCCTGGAACGCGAAGAGGGCGCCCGAGATCACGATCAGGGGGATCACGACGACGGGCGCGAACGTGAGCGCGGGGTGGATCCTGCGGAAGTTCGGCTCGAAGACCGTCTTCAGGAACGTCGCGTACATGTGCGGGCCGCCGACGAGGAGCGTGATCAGGAGGTCCACGCCGCCCGCGGTCGTCTTCCCGAACGAGTGGACGAGGGGCGGAACGGCGACGAGGACCGCGGAGAGCGAGAGGACGATCAGGTCCCAGCGGGGATTCGCGATCCACGGGGACGCGGGGGGCGGTGTGAGGACGTCGGCGCGTGCGCTCATTCAAACTCCGCGGGCTCTCGGGCCATCGGCGCGGCGAGTGTAGCAAAGGGAATTCGCGCGTCGGACCGGGCGTTAAGATGAACGCCATGAGTGCGATCGCGCCTCAGGACGTCGTCGCGGAGATCCGTCGCCTCAAGAAGGAGCGGAACGCGGTCGTCCTTGCGCACTACTACCAGGAGTCGGAGATCCAGGACCTCGCGGACTTCGTCGGCGACTCCCTCGAGCTTGCCCGCCGCGGCAAGGAGTCGAAAGAGCCCGTCATCGCGTTCGCGGGCGTCCACTTCATGGCCGAGACGTCGAAGATCCTGTCGCCGGAGAAGACGGTCGTCGTGCCGGACCTCGAGGCCGGCTGCTCGCTCGCGGACGGCTGCCCGGCGCCGCTCTTTGCCGAGTGGCTGAAGAAGTACCCGGGCCACACGGTCGTCAGCTACATCAACTGCTCGGCGGCCGTGAAGGCGCTTTCGGACGTCATCGTGACGTCCTCCTCGGCCGAGGTCATCCTCCGGCAGATCCCCGACCCGGTCGTCTTCGCGCCCGACCGCAACCTCGCGGCGTGGCTCGAGAAGAAGCTGGGCCGGAAATTCGCCGTCTGGCCGGGGACGTGCGTCGTCCACGAGACGTTCTCGGAGCAGAAGCTGCTCGATCTCGTGGCGCGGCACCCGGAGGCCGAGGTCATCGCGCACCCCGAGTGCGAGCCGCGCCTCCTCGCACATGCCGCGTTCGTCGCGTCGACGTCGGGCCTCCTCAGGCACGTCGTCTCGTCGCCGAAGCAGGCGTTCATCGTCGCGACGGAGGAGGGGATCCTCCACCAGATGCGTCTCGCGGCCCCGCAGAAGACGCTCATCCCGGCGCCGCCGGACGCGGACTGCTCCTGCAACACGTGCCCGCACATGAAGCGCAACACGCTCGAGAAGCTCATCCTCTGCCTGCGCGACCTTGCGCCGGCGATCGAAGTGCCCGAGGCCGTGCGCCTCCGGGCGAAGAGGTCGATCGACCGCATGCTCGAGATGACGGCGGGGCAGACGCTCTCGCCCGTCGGCTCGCGGTCTTGAGCGCGCGCCTTCCACGCGTCTGGATCCTCGGGGGCGGCGCCCTCCTCGCCGGCGGCCTTGCGGCGGCGTTCGCGGTTCTTCCCGAGTGGCGGACGGTCCCGCCGCGTCCGGCGGACGGGATCGAGAGAGCGCGCGCGGCGATGCGCGATTCGGGCGCCACGCTCACGAAGGCGACGATCGACTTCGCGGCGCGTCCGAACCTCTCGACGGACTTCGAGCGCGCGTACCGCCGGCTCGGTTCCGGCGCGGGGACGTACCTCGAGTCCACGGGCGGCGCGTTCGCCTGGACGGTGCAAGGGACGATCTCGGTGCCGGGCGGCGGCTCCGGGGCCGCCCGGCTTGCGTTCTCACCGGACGGGTCGATCCAGTCGGTGGACTGGTCGCCCGAGGGATCCATCTTCGAAGGTCCGGACGAGAAGACGCGCGCGGCGCGCCGCGCGTTCTCCGCGAAGCTGCAGGATCTCGTGCGCGGCGCGCGGAGGAAATCGGGCGAGGAACTGAGCTTCCCGGCGACGAACGTCATGGTCCTCATCCAGCCGCTCGAGGCCGCGGCGGGCGCTCCGGCCGAGAACGTGCAGACGGTGGAGTCCGGCGGCATCAGCCTGTCCGTCTCGCGGAGGTTGCGCGACCCGGAGGCGCCGAAGCACTTCAACGCCGAAGGCATCGCGCACCGCCTCTACCGGCTCATTCCGCTGGTCGTCGTCTTCCTCGCGGTCGCGATCGCGTTCGGCCTCCTCCTCTATCGCCGGAGGCTCGGCTTCCGGATCGCGATCTTCCTCACGGCGCTCGCGGCCGTCTACGAGGTGCTCGGCGGCATCTCGGGAGAGGAGACCGCAGCCGGGAGCTTCCTCGCGGTCGCGATCGGGATCCGGATCTTCTCCCTCCTCTACCTCCTCGCGCTCTGGGCGGTCGCCGAGTCGCTCCTTCGGGACACGGTCCCGGGTTTCTCGACGAGCCTGGACTCCTTCGTCGCCCGCCGGCTCGGGCCGCGCGGCGGCATCGCGATCCTTGCGGGGCTCGGCGCGGGGGCCGCGACGGCCGGGATCTCGCTCCTCGCGTTCGCGGCTGCCGCGCTCGGCGCTTCGCACGGCGTCCGTCCGTCGGAACCGTCGTTCCCGTATCCGCTCTTCCAGTCGCAGAAGGGGCCCTTCTTCGAAGGCACGTTCGACGCCGCGCTCTTCGTGCTCTTCGTCGCGCTCCTGCGCTTCGTTCTGCCGCGGCGCTGGGCCGGAACCGCGGGGGCGATCGTCTTCGCGCTCACGCTCTCGTCCGCGCTCCCGCTCGAGCCGTGGGGCGCGAGCCTCGCCCTCTGCCTCCTTTTCGCGCTCGTCTTCCGGAGCGTGTTCGACGCGCACGGCCTCGCCGCGCTGCTCGTCGCATCCGTCTCGTCGGTGCTCCTGAGGGACGCGCTCGTCGCGTGCCGGGCTCTGGAAGGGAACGCCCTCGCGGCCGTCGCGACCGTCGTTCCGCTCGCCGCGCTCGCCGCGGCGGGTGCGATCGGCTCCCGGCGTCCGGAGTCCGAAGAGGAGGGCCGGATCGCCGCGCCCGAGTACGTGCGGAGGCTCGAGTCCGAGCGCCGCGTGAAGTACGAGATGGACCTCCTCTCACGCATGCAGCTCTCGCTGCTGCCCGAGAAGCCCCCCGTCGTCGAAGGGCTCGATCTCGCCGTGAAGACGGTCCTCGCGACGGAGGCGGGCGGCGACCTCTTCGCCTTCGTCGTCGACGACGCCGGGTCGCTCTGGATCGCGGCGGGCGACGTGTCGGGGCACGGCTTCTCGTGCGGCATCCAGCAGGCGATGGTGATGGCGTCCCTCGCGAGTCTCGTGAAGGCGGGACGGAGGCCGTCGGAAATACTCGTCGAGGTCGACCGCGTCCTCCGGATGGGCCGGAGCGGCCGCCTCTTCACGTCCGTCGCGCTCCTGAACCTCGACCCGAAGACGGGGAAGGGGCTCCTCGCGAACGCGGGCCACCCGTACCCGCTGCTTCTCGAGGAGGGCGTCTGCCGCGAGATCGCCGGCTCGGGTCTGCCGCTCGGGCAGGGGCCGAAGCGGAACTACGACGACATCGCCCTGGAGCTCCCGAAGGGCGGCATCCTCATCCTCGCCTCGGACGGGCTCTTCGAGGGCCCGGACCTCGTCGACGCGCCGTACGGCTACGACCGCCCGCGCGACGTTCTGACGGTCGCGAGCCTTTGGCGGCGGCCCGCGGAGGCGATCGTCGACGCGCTCTTCGCGGACTGGCGGCGGCACGTGGGCGAGGGCGCCCCGGCCGACGACACGACCATTCTGGTCGCAAAACGACCACTGTTCTGATCGGGGGGTGCGACGTCCGCATGGCCTTATGCTTCCCTGGGTTCGCACCCCCCGAGCCCCCCTGACCCGTGCGTAAACCACCATTAGACGGCCTCGTCGTCCTCGACCTCTCGCGTGTCCTCGCGGGGCCGCTCGCGACGATGCTCCTCGCCGATCTCGGCGCGCGGGTGATCAAGGTGGAGGATCCGCACGGTGGCGACGTGACGCGCGGCTGGAAGCCCCCCGCGCTCGACGGCGAGGCCGCGTACTTCCTGTCGGTGAACCGGCGGAAGGAATCCGCCGCCGTGGATCTCGGGACGCCCGGAGGGCAGGAGTTCGTACGGCGCTGGGCGGCGAAGGCCGACGTCCTCGTCGAGAACTTCCTTCCGGGCGCGCTCGAGAGGCGGGGGATCGGCGTCGACGCGCTCCGTGCGCTCAACCCGCGCCTCGTCGCCTGTTCGATCTCGGGCGCGGGCGACGCGGGCCCGCAGGCGGGCGAACCGGGCTTCGACCTCCTCGCGCAGGGCGCGACGGGCCTCATGTCGATCACGGGACCCGCGGACGGCGCGCCGCACAAGGTCGGGGTCGCGCTCGTGGACGTCCTCGCCGGATGGTCCGCGCTCGCGGAGATCCTCGCGGCGCTCCACGCGCGAAGCCGCGACGGAGCGGGCGCGCACGTGAAGACGAACCTCGTCTCGGCGGGGCTCGCGGCGCTCGTGAACGTCGCGGGCTCGGCGCTCGTCACGGGCCGGGAGGCGGCGCGCCACGGGAATTCCCACGCCACGATCGAGCCGTATCGGATGTTCGAGGCCGCGGACGGGCCGTTCCTCCTCGCGGTCGGGACCGACCGGCAGTTCGAGGCTCTTTGTGAGAAGGTCGTCGGGCGTCCGGACCTGGCCGCGGATCCGCGGTTCGTCACGAACGCGGCGCGCGTGACGAACCGCGCGGCGCTCGTTCCGATCCTCGAAGAGATCTTCGCGAAGGAATCCCGAGCCACGTGGCTCCGACGTCTGCGCGAGGCCGCTCTTCCCGCCGGGCCCGTCGCGGGCGTCCTCGAGGCGCTACGCTCCCCGCAGGCCGAGGCGCTCGGGAGCGTCCTCGTGACGGAGCGGGACGGCCGGAGCGTGCCGACCGTTCGCCCGCCCTTCTTCCTCAAGGAATTCACCGATCCGGTGCCCGCAGCCCCGCCGCGGCTCGGCGAGGACACGGCGCGGCTCTTCGCCGAGGTCGGGCTCCCCGCGCCGGCGTGAGGGGCCGCCACTTCCGGGTGGGGTAGTCTCGGTGTGCATGAAGTTCGCGTTCATCGGCACCCACGGGGTCGGCAAGACGACGCTCTGCTACGACCTCGCCGCCGCCCTGAAGAAGAGGGACGTGACCGTCGAGCTCGTCCGGGAGGTCGCGCGAGAATGCCCGCTCCCGATCAACCAGGAGACGACGCTCAAGGCCCAGTCCTGGATTCTCCACACGCAGATCGCGTGGGAGCTCCAGGCCGAGGCGAAGGCCGAGGTCGTCTTCTGCGACCGTGCGGTCCTCGACAACTTCTGCTACATGAAGCGTGCGTTCTCCGGCGGGGCCGAGGAAGCCGTGCTCGAGAACCTCGTGAGGAGCTGGACGCGGACGTACGACGGGCTCTTCAAGGTCCCGATCGTCGGCGACCCGCGCTTCGACGGCGTGCGCGACACGGACCTCGCCTTCCAGCACGAGATTGACCGCTCGATCCAGCAGACTCTCTCCGCGTGGGACGTTCCCTTCGTCGCCCTCGACCCGGCGCGGCGCGCCGAGTGGCCCGCGCGCGTCCTCGACACCCTGCTCGCGCGGCTCAAGCCGCAGGAGCTCCTGTTCCCGGAGCTCGACAAACCGCTCAACGGCGCCCGCGCCGGCTGAGGAGGCCCCATGGAAGACTTCGAACGCCGCCGCTTCTTCGAAACGCTCGCGACGACGCCGCAGACGCTCAAGGCCTCGCTCAAAGGCCTCTCGAAAAAGGTCCTCCTCTGGACGCCCGCCCCGGGGAAATGGTCCATCCTCGAGATCCTCTGCCACATGCGCGACATGGAGCGCGAGGCGTACATCGAGCGCTACACGCGCATCCTGTCCGAGGACGAGCCGAAGCTGCCGGACCTGAACGGCGAGTCGCTCGCGATCCTCCGCGCCTACCGCGGCCAGAAGGCGCCCGAGGTCGTGCGCGAGTGGGTCGCGCTGCGCCGCCAGACGCTCCAGCTCCTGCGCAAGACCGGGAAGGCGCAGTGGGCGCGCGCGGGCGTCCACGCGACCGCGGGCCGGCTCACGATGGAAGACCTGATCCAGCGGCACGCCGTCGGGAACGACACGGCGCACCTCGGACAGATCGAAGCGATCAAGCGGCGCTTCGCCGTCCTCGAGCGGCTCGCGGCGGGCTCCGCGGCGCTGACAGCCGCGCTCAAGGGCGCGCCGGACGACGTCCTCCGGAAGAAGGCGGCCGGCGGAAAGTGGTCGATGATCGAGAACGCCGCCCACATCCGCGACATCGAGCGCGTCTATCAGGGCCGATTCACGCAGATGGCGTTCGGCGACAGGCCCGCGTTCTGGATGCTCGACAACGACGCCGCCGCGACGACGCTCAAGTACGCCGAGGCCGATCCCGCCGAGGTCGCCAAGGAATTCAAGCGCCTGCGCGACGACTCGATCTCGTTCCTGCGCGCGCTGCCGCACGAAGCCTGGGAGAAGACGGGGGTCCACCCGGAAAAGGGCGAGATCACGGTCGAGCAGCTCGCCGTGCGCCTCGCGGACCACACGGACGCGCACATCGGGAAGATCAAGGCGCTGCGCGGGTAGCCCTTCGTAGCCCGCGGAGAATCCATGTCGGACAACGGAATCAAGGACATCAAGGACACGGTCAAGGAGCGCTACGCGGCCGCGGCCCTCCGGGCCACGAAGGGCGGGAGCGCGTGCTGCGGTGGGGCCTCGGCCATCGCGGGCGCGAAGGACCCCATCACGTCGAACCTCTACGGCGCCGACCAGACGCTCGGCCTCCCGGCGGCCGCGGTGCAGGCGTCCCTCGGCTGCGGCAACCCGACGGCGCTCGCCGAGCTGCACGCAGGCCAGACCGTCCTCGACCTCGGCTCGGGCGGCGGGATCGACGTCCTCCTCTCGGCGCGCCGCGTCGGCGAGACCGGGAAGGTCTACGGCCTCGACATGACGGACGAGATGCTCGCGCTCGCGCGTGAGAACCAGCGCATCGCGAAGGTCACGAACGTCGAATTTCTCAAGGGCGAGCTCGAGCACGTGCCGCTTCCGGACGGCGTCGTCGACGTCATCATCTCGAACTGCGTCGTGAACCTCTCGGCCGACAAGGACCGCGCGCTCGCAGAGGCGTTCCGCGTCCTGAAGCCCGGCGGCCGCTTCGCGGTGTCGGACGTCGTCGTGCGCGGCGAGGTTCCCGCCGGCGTGCGGAAGAACGTCGAGCTCTGGATCGGCTGCCTCGCGGGCGCGATGGAGGAAAAGGAGTTCGAGGCGCGTCTGGAGAAGGCGGGCTTCACGGACGTGTCGATCACGCCGACGCGGATTTACACGATCGACGACGCGCGTGACTTCCTCTCGGCGGCGGGCATCGACGCGGACGCGATGGCGCCGCAGGTCGAGGGCCGGTTCATGAGCGCGTTCGTGAGGGCGACGAAGCCCGCGTGAGCCGCCGGCCCGGCCTCCTCTTCCTCTGCGTCGCGAACTCGGCGCGCAGCCAGATGGCCGAGGGCCTCGCCCGGGCGCACTTCGGGGACGCCGTGCGGGTCCAGAGCGCGGGCTCGACTCCCTCGTCCGTGAATCCGCTCGCCGTCGCGGCGCTCGCGGAAGTTGGCATCGACGCCTCCGGCCAGCGCTCGAAGTCCGTCGAGGAGATCGATCCGGCCTCGGTCGACCTCGTGATCACGCTGTGCGCCGAAGAGGTCTGCCCGGTCTTCCCGGCGCGCGTGCGGAAGATCCACTGGCCTCTCCCGGACCCGGCAGCCGAGCCGTCTGGATTCGGGCGTCCGCGCGACGCGTTCCGCGAGGTCCGCGACGAGCTCGCGCGCCGCATCGCCGAGCTCGACGTGCCGCGCGCGGAATAGGGACGGCCGTTTTCCGCATTCACGTCCGGCGGTCTCGGCGACAATCCGTCGCGAGAGGGGAACCATGGACGCGTACTACAAGAACGAGCATCTCGCGCACTTCGGGTCGATCGCCGAGGGCAACAAGGGCCTCGCGGAGAAGTTCTTCGCCTGGTACGGCGCCGTCTTCGCGGACGGCGCGCTCTCGGCCCGCGAAAAGGCCCTCATCGCGCTCGCCGTGGCGCACGCGGTGCAGTGCCCGTATTGCATCGACGCCTACACGCAGGAGAGCCTCAAGAACGGGTCGGACCTCGAGCAGATGACGGAAGCGGTCCACGTCGCTGCGGCGATCCGCGGCGGCGCGTCGCTCGTCCACGGGATGCAGATGCGCGAGCACGAGAAGAAAGCGTCGATGTGACGCTCTCCCTCCACGCCCGGGGCGCTCCGCTGGCCGCCCCGGAAAAGCAGATCTCCACGTTCGAGTCCGTCGATCTGTCGGCCTCACCGCACGGCGGCGACTTCGCACGCGCGCTCGCGTCCGCGGGCCGGGACGCCCTGCGGCCGGCCGCGGTCGAGATCTTCCAGATCAACCTCGGCAAGCTGTGCAACATGACGTGCCGCCACTGCCACGTCGACGCCGGGCCGGACCGGACGGACGAGATGATGGACCGCGCGACGGCCGAGGCGTGCCTCCGCGCCCTGGACCGGACGGCCGCGCACACCGTCGACCTGACGGGCGGCGCTCCGGAGCTGAGCCCCCACTTCCGGTTCCTCGTCGACGAGGCGGCGGCCCGCGGCAAGCACGTCATCGACCGGTGCAACCTCACGATCCTCCTCGCGGGCGGCATGCGCGACCTGCCGGCGTGGCTCGCCGAGCGCGGCGTCGAGGTCGTCTGCTCGCTCCCGCACTGGAGGAAGCGCGGCACGGACGCCCAGCGCGGCGACGGCACGTACGAGAGGTCGCTTCAGGCGCTGCACCTCCTGAACGAGGCGGGGTACGGCGAGGGCGACCCGCGCCGCACGCTGACGCTCGTCTCGAACCCCGTCGGCGCGTTTCTCCCGGCGAACCAGCACGCGGCGGAGCGCGAGTGGAAGGACGGTCTCCTCCGCGAGCACGGGATCGCGTTCGACCGGCTCATCTTCCTGAACAACATGCCGATCTCGCGCTACCTCGAGTGGCTCGAGTCGAGCGGCAACCTCGCGAGCTACCTCGAGCTTCTCGTCTCGTCGTTCAACCCGGGAACGGTCGACGGGCTCATGTGCCGGAACACGCTCTCGATCGGCTGGGACGGCCGCGTCTACGACTGCGACTTCAACCAGATGCTCGGCTTGCCCGCGCGCGCTGCCTCGGGCGGGGGCTTCGACGTCCGGGACCTCGACATCGCCGCACTCGCGGAGCGCCGCATCGTGACGCGTCGCCACTGCTTCGGCTGCACGGCGGGCGCGGGGAGTTCCTGCGGCGGAGCGCTCGGGTAGACGAATCCCCCGGACCATCCGTAATCCCTGTCGATGCCTGGATTCGAACCGGGGGTTGTTCCGCCCCCGTGGAGCCGGACGAACCCGATCGGGGCCTCCGATGAAACTTTTCGGAGCGAACTGCGTCTTCTCTAGGCAGAAGGTCCTGCGGGGCCGGATGGAAAGGGGTCAGGGAGTCATGGAATCGGCTGCGGAACTTCATGAAGCGCGAGTCCTGAGGGCGCAGATCGAGCTCCGGGAAGCCGAACTCCGGGCGGCGGAGCTCCGGGCGTCCGGGCCGGAAGACCGGGTGTTTCTCGCGGAGGAGCTCTCCCGCCTGAGGCGCGACTACCGCCGCGTCCTCGCCCGCCAGGCCGATGCCGACTACCAGCGGCGCCGCGCGGAGTGGCGGGCCGATTCATACGGCTCGTCTCCGGCGCGGCGCGCCTGCGCCTGAGGAGCTACTTCTTCCAGACCTCGAGGGAGACCTTGATGGTCTTCGCGGCCTTGTAGTCGTGGGTCTTCAGCCTCAGCGACACCTTGTTCGTGTCGTCGGTCTTGCCCTTGTCGAGTGTCGCGGTCCGGTCGTTCTTGCCGTAGTCGCCGTCTTTCCCGCCGGGGACACTCACCGTGTAAACGCACTTGTAGTCGTTCTTGTCGTCCCGGTTCGTGTACGTGAAGTCGACCCAAACCGTGTGCGTGTCGGAATGGTCCTTCTCGCCTTTCTCCATGTCGCCGCTGTCGGGCCAGTGGCGGACCCGGAACGACTCGATCGTGACGTCCTGGTACTTGAAGCCGATCTTGATGTCCTTGTCGCCGGTGAACGGGAAGCTCTTCTCGAATTTTCCTTTTGAGCCGGGGTCGGCGGCCGAGAGGGAAAGGGAGACGAGGCAGACGAGGGGCGCGAGAGTCACCAGACGAAAGCCTTTCATCAAGAACCTCCAGATGCGGGGATCTTACCGTCCACCGGAGAGCTTTTCGTAGACCTCGAGGAGCGCCTGCGTGCCGTCCTCGCCGCGGCCCTCGGCCTCGAGCGACGCGAGGAGCTGGTGGACGAGCGCGACGCCGGGCAGCGGCACGCCCGCCGCCCGGGCGTTCGCGAGGACGATCGCGAGGTCCTTCTGCTGGTGCTTCACCGCGAACGCCGGCTTGAAATCGCGGTCGATCATCTTCTGCCCGAGGACCTCGAGCGCCCACGAGCGCGCCGCACCGCCGACGAGCGCCTCGTGGAGCGGCTTGAGCGGGAGACCCGCCTTCTGTGCGAACGCGAGCGCCTCGGACACGGCCATGAGGTTGTTCGCGACGAGGATCTGGTTCACGGCCTTCCCGAGCTGCCCGGCGCCCGACGGCCCGAGATGCGTGAGCTTCCTGCCCATCGCCTCGAACACGGGCCGCGCCTTCTCGAACGCCGCCGCGTCGCCGCCGATGAAGAACGTGAGCGTGCCTTCGACGGCGCCCTTCTGGCCGCCGGAGACCGGCGCGTCGAGGAAGGAGATCCCTTTTGCCGCGAGGGCCGAAGCGATCCGCTTCGCCCTCTGCGCGTCGATCGTGGACGAGTCGATCACGATGGCGCCCTTCGCGGCGCCATCCGACGTGCCGCCCGGGCCCAGGTGCACCTCCTCGACCTCCGGCGCGTCGGGCACGCACGAGACGATCACGGACGCGCCACGCGCGGCCTCGCCGGGCGTCGCGGCGGCGCGCACGTCGCGGCCGCCCTCCGCGAGCTCTTTCGCGACGGCGGCGGCTTTGCCGGGGGTTTTCGTGGCGATGGAAAGCGGGAAGCCGGCGCGCGCGAGGTTCGCCGCCATGGGGCGGCCCATCGTGCCGAGTCCGAAGAACGCGAGGCGTGGAAGGGAGGTGTTCGTCATGGTGCGCCCAGTCTAGATCCTGCTACCATTCGTGCGTGGAGCCAACGGAGAGACGCGCTCCCGCACTCGCGGCCGGTGCGGCCTTCGCCTTCGTTCTCGCCGGGCTCTCGTACCTTCCGGCGACACGCTTCCTCCACTACGCCTCGTTCTCGGGCGACGTCGACGCCGCCCGCCTCGCGTGGCTCGTGCCGCTCGCGATCGCGGGCGCGTTCGCGTTCGAGCGCATCGTGCGCGGCGCCTTTTACGGCTGGCTGCGCACGAAGCTCCCGGCGGGCCTCGCGGCGCCTGCCGTGGCGGCGCTCGGCGCGGTCCCGATGGCGGCCGCGCGCCTCGCGTTCGGGCCGCGCTTCGACGGGCCGCCGGTTCTCGGGGTCGTCCATGCGTACCTCGTCGCGCTCGCGCTCGGCCTCGGCCTCGCATGGCTCGCGCTCGGGACCCGCTCGACGATTCCGGGCGGGGCGGCGCTCGCGGCCGTCTGGGCCGTCAAGGCCGCCGCGCCCGTCATTTCGCACGGCCGGCCCGTCCCGCTCTTCGAGCTCCTCGCCGCGGCGCTCGCCGCCGCCGCGGCCGCCTTCGTGCTTCGGAAACCCCTCGCCCCCCATCGCGACGCGATGTGGGGAGCGTGACGTGGAGGCCCGCCGATGGACGCAGTCCGCTCCGGCTCCCTCGTCCAGCTCGACCTCTTCGACGGCGACGCGCCGCCGCCGGAGGCGGTCCGCGCCGGAGAGCGCGACCTTCAGGCGCGTTACGACTCCCTCGCGAAGACACACGGCCTGCCGCCCGCGCGCGTGATCCTCTCGGGCCGCCGCGCGACGGGCGGCGTCATCCAGTACGGGACGCGCGGGGACCCGCACGTGATCCGCGTCTCGAGCCACATGGGGCCGGACGACCGCGTCCAGACGCTTCTCCACGAGACCGCGCACGCGATCTGCGCCGCGCGCTGGGGAGCCGAGGAAGGGCATTCGCCGCGCTTCTGGGCCGTGGCCCGCGAGCTCGGCGTCGTGCGCACGGCGGCGCCCGAGACGGAGCGCCTGCGCCGCGTGCGCGAGACCAACGCCCGCTACGCCTACCGCTGCCCGGGCTGCGCCGCCGAGTGGACGCGCCGGACCGCCTTCGGCCGCGCGCGCCTCTGCGCCGCGTGCGAGCGAGCGGGCCGCCCGGCGAGGCTCGTGCTCGTCCGGCGCCCGAAGCCGGCGCGGGGAGACAGGCCGTGAGAAAAGCGGCTCTTCTCGCCGCGGCCCTTCTCGCCGCGGGCGCTGCGCTCGCGGCGGGCCGTCCGTCCCTCGAGTGCTACTTCCAGACGACGCTGAAGGACCCCGCCTACCAGAAGAAGACGTACGAAAAGGTCGCCGCGAAGTGGAAGATGCCGGCGGCCGCCGACGTCCCCGCCGTCGGGAAAAAGACGGTCGTGCAGGCCGTCATCGCGAAGGACGGCACGCTCGCGACGACGGAAGTCTCGATGTCGTCAGGCAAGAAGGGCTGGGACGCGGCCGCGCTCGCCGCCGTGAAGGCTGCCGCGCCGTTCGACCCGCTGCCGGCCGGGTTCGGCTACCCGTCCGTCCAGGTTCACTTCCACGTCAGCGTGGTCCCTTAGACCACGCCGAACTCCTTCCCGACGGCGACGAAGGCGTCCACGGCCTCCTGCAGGTCGTCGTCCGAGTGGACGGCGGAGATCTGGCACCTGAGGCGTGCGTGGCCCTGCGGGACGACGGGGAAGCCGAAGCCCGAGACGTAGACGCCCTTGTCGAAGAGCGCCCCCGACATCGCGAGCGCCTTCGCCGTGTCGCCGACGATGACGGGGACGATCGGGTGGACGCCCTCGGGGATCTTGAAGCCCGCTGCTTTCATCTTCGCGCGGAAGGTCTTCGCGTTCTTCTGCACTTTCAGGGCGGGCGCGGGGTCCTCCATGAGCATCCGGAACGCCTCGAGGGACGCGGCCGCGACCGCGGGCGGGAGCGCGTTCGAGAAGAGCGACGTCCGCGAGCGCTGGCGCAGGAGGTCGACGACGGGCGCCGGCCCGGTCGTGAAGCCGCCGGCCGCCGAGCCCATCGCCTTGCCGAGCGTGGACGTGAAGATCTTCACGCGGCTCATGACGCCCAGCTCCTCGGCCGAGCCGCGGCCGGTTTTCCCGAGGACGCCGGTCGCGTGCGAATCGTCGACGACCATCGTCGCGTCGTATTTGTCACAGAGATCCGCGAAGGCGCCGAGCGGCGCGATCTCTCCCTCCATCGAGAAGACGCCATCCGTGATGAACAGCCGGCGGCGCTGGGCCTGGGCTTCCTTCAGCGCCGCTTCGAGCGAGGCGAGGTCGCCGTGCGGCGCGAGCGTGCGTTTCGCCTTGCAGAGGCGGACGCCGTCGATGATCGAGGCGTGGTTCAGCCCGTCCGAGAGGAGCGCGTCTTCCTCGCCGAGAAGCGGCGCGAAGAGACCCTCGTTCGCGTTCCAGCAAGACATGTAGAGGATCGTGTCCTCCGTCCCGAAGAACTTCGAGATCGTGGCCTCGAGGTCCTTGTGGAGCTGCTGCGTCCCGCAGATGAACCGCACGGAGCCGAGGCCGTTCCCCCATCGGGAGAGCGCCTTGCGCGCGGCATCCAGGACCCGGGGGTGATTCGCGAAGCCGAGGTAGTTGTTGGACGTCAGCATGAGGACGCTGCGTCCGTCCACCTGGACGCGGGCGCCGGTCGGCCCTTCGAGGACGCGTTCCTTCTTCCACGTTTTCGCGGCCTTGAGGGACTCGATCTCGGCGCGGCAGTAGTCGGTGAGGCTCGTCATGCCGCGAGCGTATCCGAAAAAAGAGCGGCGGGCCTCGCGGCCCGCCGTGGAGGAAGGGACGGGCGCCTCGCCCGTGTCTAGAGCTTCGTGATCTCGAGCGCGACGATCTGCGGCGTCGCGGAGGGCGCGAGGACCGAGATCGCGAGCGTCAGGCCGAGCACGTGGACGGAGGAGCCCTGCCCGATGCCGGGATCGACCTTCGTCGCCGACGTGACGAGGACGTCCTTGCCCGAGATCGTCCAGTGGCCGAGCGGAACGCTCGACGGGCTGGCCGCCGGCGGCAGGGACTGGACGACGCCGTCGAACTCGACCGTGCGGCCCGGCGGAGGGGGCGGAGTCACGGCGATCTTCGTGATCGAGATCGCGACCGGGATCGTCGTCGCGGCGCCGACTCCGGGCGGCAGGATCTGAACCCGCTCGACGACCTCGACTTCGTCGCCCACCTGCGGGTTGCCGACGATCTTCGTGTCGGGGGTCACCGCCACGACATTGCCGCCGATCGTCCACTCGGTCGCGCCCTCGGAATCGACCTTTCCGTTGAACGACACGATCCGCGAGGTCGGGATCGCGTAGGCGAACACGGTCTTCGCGGTGACGCCGCTCGGGTCGGCCGTGATGGAGACGTTTGCGCGCATTCCGGCCGAGAGGTCCGACAGGCCTTTCACGGCGGTGCCGTCGGCCTTGAAGCCGGACCACGTCGTCGCCGCATCCGTCTTGACCGTCACGAAGAGGAGCGAGAACGTGCCCTGCGCCGTGCTGACGCCCTGGATGATTCCCGAGAGATTCCCCGAGTTCGCGAGGAAGACGACGACGGACGTCGCCTCGAGGCGCGGCGGGAAGACTGCCGGGACGACGTCGGGCACCGTCACCTGCGCGACGACGCGCGAACCCGGGAGGATCGCCGTGATCGGGACCGTGTTTGCGGACGGGTCGTCCCCGAGGGTGATCTTCGCGTTCGTGATGTCGAGCTGGAGTGCGCCGTCGAGGACGTCGAGAATCGGGCCGTTCACCTTCGAGACGACGGAGTCCACCGCAGGCGGGAAGTAGGCGACCGGGGGAAGGACCGCGGATTGCGCGAACGCCGGAGAGGCGCCTGCGAGCGCGAGGGCCGAGAGGAGTAGAGCCACGACGGCCGGGGCGGCGGGGTTGGGGCGGATGTGTCGGCGGGCCGTGCGGGGCGGGCTGAGGAATATCGTCATGGCTCCTCCTGTCGGACGTTTCGGAGTGACGTCCGGAGGAGCCATCCCACGCAGGACCGCGTCTCAGCGCCGGCGGGCCGGCTTCTTCTTTTTCGCGGGCTTCTTCGCGGGCTTCTTCGCGGTCTTCTTCGGCGCCTTCTTCGAAGCTGCTTTTTTCGCGGGCGCTTTCTTCGCGGGAGCCTTCTTCGCGGAAGCGGCCTTCTTCGCGGGCTTCTTGCCCGTTCCGCGGGCCTGCTCGCGCTTTCTGCGCGCGTGGAGCTTCTGCTTGACGAGCTCGTCCACGCCCGAGGACGGGACCCACTCCTCATCCGGGTGCAGGTCCGAGGCCTGGAACAGGATGATCCGGTAGCCATCCGGATCGAGGATCTCGGCCGAGCGGCCGGTGAACTCCTCGGCGGGGGGCCGCGTCACGGTGACGCCGCGCTCCTTGAGGCGTGCAATCGTCTCGTCGATGCTGGCGGTCGAGAAGACAGCCGCGACCTGGTTGCGCGCGGGGACTTCGCCGGGGCGGAGAGGCGTGAGCTTCAGCAGGAGAGGCCCAAGAGCGAACTCGACCCAGTCGCTTTCGAACCCGCCCGCCTCCGGGAGCGCCAGCGTCTCGCCGTAAAAACGGCGGGAGCGCGAAAAATCGCTCGCGAAGACATGGATGCGCCTGAGGGCGAGAAACATCTTTCAATCCTCCGAAACGGGCGCCGGAGGATAGCAGGAAGTCCCTGAGTTTTCAATGGGTTTGAGGGAAATCCGGAATCCCGGAGGAGGCGTGGGCGGCGCCTCCGCACGGCTCGACCCACGAGCTTCCGTCCGGCCCGAACTCCTTTTTCCAGATCGGGACCCGGGCCTTGATCGCCTCGATCCCGGCCCTGCAGGCCGCGAAAGCCTCGTCCCTGTGGGGCGCAGCCGCGGCCACGACGACCGCAACGTCTCCGATCGCGAGGCTGCCGATCCGGTGGCGGAGGGCCACCCGGGCGCCGGAGTGCGCCTGGGCAATCTCCAGGGCGATGCGGTCCAACTCCTTCTCGGCCATCTGGTTATAGGCCGAGTATTCCAGGCGGGTGACCTTTTTCCCGCTGTTGTGGTCGCGCACGACGCCGACGAAAAGCGCGAGGCCTCCGTCGCCATCGCGCCGCACGGCCGCGAGGAGCGCGGCGGGCTCGATCGGCTCTTCGGTCAAGTGCGACATCGACTCATGATAAGACCGCGCGCGCCATGACCGTTCGGCGCCGGAGGATCCTGGCCGTCTCGGCCCTCAAGGGAGGCGTGGGCAAGACGACGACCGCGGTGAACCTCGCGGCCGCCGCCGCGCGGGCCGGGCGCAGAACCCTGCTCGTGGACGTCGATCCGCAGGGGAGCGTCGTGACGGCCCTCGGCCTTCCGCCGTCGCCCGGGCTCTCGGCGTGGCTCGTGAAGGAGGCGGATTTCGAAGAGGCCGTCGTGCGAGGCTCGCGCGCGAACCTCGACGTGCTGCCCGCGGGCGAGGACCTCCTCGCCTCCGAGGACATCCTGCGCGAGAAGGCGAAGGACAAGCGCGTCGGCCGGCTCGCGCGGCGCTTCGCCTCGCTCGAGGACGAGGGCTACGAGGCGATCGTCCTCGACTGCCCGCCCGCCGCTGGTCTCCTTCTCGAGAACGTCTACCACGCGGCGGACGAGCTGATCCTGCCCGCGAAGCTGGACTTCCTGTCGCTCCCGGCCCTCGAGAAGACGCGCGTCTTCGTGCGGCACGCCAATGAGACCCGCGAGAAGGCGCTGAGGATCGACGGCGTTCTCCCGACGTTCTACGACCTGCGGACGGCCGTGTCCTCCGAGCTCCTCGACACGCTGCGGGAGCGCTTTACGAAGATCCTCACGCCGGTCCGGATCAACGTCGCGCTCGCCGAGGCGCCGTCCGTCGGGAAGACGATCTTCGAGTTCGACGGCTCGGCGCGCGGCGCGGTGGACTACGCGCTCCTGGCCGAGGAACTGAAACTGGACTAGGGGCGGGAGCCGGACTAGCCGCCCGCGACGGGCGGCAGGAGCGCGACGGTGTCGCCCGGGCGAACGGCGTCCGTGTCGAGCGCCCACGTTTCGTTCACGGCGGCCTTCGCCCTGCCGCGGAATCGCGCGATCGCGGGGTGCGCGGCCTCGAGGGCCCGCAGGAGCGACGCGACCGTCGCCGGCTCGGCGACCTCCACGGACACCTGCGGCCCGAGGTCGTCCCTCAAGGACGCGAAGAGGAGGACGTCGACCCTCACGCCGCGGATCTTAGCCGCGCGCAAGTCGCGCCGCGCCTAGAATCGCCGACTCGGAGGATCCATGGCCGAGGGACGTCTCGCGGGAACGAACGCGCTCGTCACGGGCGCGAACAAGGGGATCGGGAAGGCGATCGCGGTGCGCCTCGCGGCCGAGGGCGCGCGCGTCGCCGTCTGCGCGCGGCAGGAAGCCGGAGCCGCGGCCGTCGCCGCGGAGATCGCGAAGGCGGGCGGCGACGCCCATGCCGTCGTCCTCGACGTGACGGACGCCGCGTCCGTCGCGACGGGCGTCGAGCGCGCCGCGCGGCCGGACCGGCGGATCGACATCCTCGTGAACAACGCGGGACTCGGCGGCCCGTCGCCCCTCGACGGCGACGCGCGCTCGGACGCCGCGTGGCACGCGATTCTCGACGTGAACCTCACGGGCACGTGGCGCGTCCTGCGTGCGGCGCTGCCGTTCCTCGCGCACGGCGGCCGCGTCGTGAACATCTCGTCCGTGACGGGGCGCTTCGGGGTGGCCGGAATGGCGGCCTACGCGACGTCCAAGCACGGCCTCATCGGGCTCACGCGCTCTCTCGCGCTCGAGCTCGCGCCGAGGAAGATCACCGTGAACGCCGTCTGCCCGGGGTGGGTCGACACGGAAATGGGGCGCTCCGGGATCGCGCGGATGGGCAAGGGCCTCGGGAAGAGCCCCGACGAGGCCTTCGTGTTCGCCGGAAAGATGGCGCCGCTCGGCGAGGTCCTCGTGCCGGACGAAGTCGCCGGCCTCGTCGCATGGCTCGCCTCGCCCGACGCGCGGAACGTCACCGGCCAGGCCGTCGTGATCGACGGCGGGCAGGTGATGCCCTGAACGACCTCGCGGCGGGGGCGCGGCCGTTCCGCGCGGTCTTCCTCGACGCCGGCGACACGCTGCTCCGGGCCGAGCCGCCGGTGGAAAGCGTCTACCGCGAGGCGTTCGCGCGGCACGGCGTCACCGTCGAGGAGGAAGCCGTTCATGCCGCCGCGCACGCGACCTGGCACGACGTCGCCTCGGCCCGCGAGCGAGGCGAAGAGCGCTGGGGCGGCGCCGGCGGCGAGGCTGGCTTCTGGCGGCGATTCGTGGGCACGGTCTTCTCGCGCGTCGGGGGCGGCGCGCTGCCCGAGCCGCTGCTCGAAGAGCTCGTCGCGCACTTCCGCGAGGAGGGACACTGGGCGCTCGACCCGGACGCGTTGCCCGTCCTCGCGGAGCTCCGCGCGGCCGGCCTTCGCCTCGCGATCGTCTCGAACTGGGACTCGTCCCTCCCGCTGCTCCTCGAGCGCCTCCATCTCGCGGCGGCCGTGGACGCGGTCGTCGTGTCGGCGCTCGTGGGCGTCAGCAAGCCCGCTCGCGGCATCTTCGACGAGGCGGTGCGCCGGACCGGCGTCGCGCACGCCGAGACCCTTCACGTGGGGGACTCGCTCACGGACGATTACCACGGAGCGCGGGACGCCGGCCTCTCGGCGCTCCTTCTCGACCGCCGCGGGCGAGCCCGCCCGGAGGTCGAGACCATCGGCTCGCTCGCCGAGCTGCCCGCGCGGCTTCGCCGCCCCGTGACGGCTTAGACTCCCGGGCGATCCGGACGATTCCCGATTTCCCGAGGAGGCCGAATGTCGTCGCTTTTCCGGCGGAAGCCGCTCGATGTCCTGATCGCCGAGGGCGGCGACGAGGTCCACGGCCTGAAGAAGACCCTCACATGGGTCGACCTTCTCGCCCTCGGCATCGGAGCGATCATCGGGGCCGGCATCTTCGCCACGCTCGGCAGCGCGACGTCCGGCGGCACGGGCGCGCCGCCGGCGGGACCGGGCGTCACCGTCTCCATCCTCCTGACGGCCGTGGCCTGCGGCTTCTGCGCGCTCTGCTACGCGGAGTTCGCGAGCCTCGTGCCGGTCGCGGGCTCGGCGTACACGTACAGCTACGCGACGCTGGGCGAGCTCGTGGCGTGGATCATCGGATGGGATCTCATCATCGAGTACGCGGTCGGGAACATCGCGGTCGCGATCTCGTGGGCGGCGTACTTCCGCCAGCTCATGGCCGGCTTCGGCGTGACGATCCCCGCGTGGATGGCGACGGACTACCGCTCGACCGTCTTCGCCGCCAAGAGCGTCGCCGAGTCGGGTGTCGCGAGTCTCGGTCCCGAATACGCGCTCGCCTTCGAGGCGCACCTGCACCATCCCGTCCTTTTCGGGATTCCGGTCGTCTGCAATCTCCTCGCGGTCCTCATCACGGCCGCGATCACCTGGATCCTCGTCATCGGCGTCAAGGAGTCGGCGCGGTTCAACAACGTGATCGTCGTCCTGAAGCTCCTCACGCTCGTGTTCTTCATCGTGGTCGGCGCGATGTGGGTGAAGCCCGCGAACTGGCATCCGTTCTTCCCCGGCGGCCTCCACGGCGTCTGGACGGGAGCGTCCCTCATCTTCTTCGCGTACATCGGCTTCGACGCGATCTCGACGGCCGCCGAGGAGTGCCGGAACCCCGGCCGCGACATGCCGCGCGGCATCCTCGGCTCTCTCGCACTCTGCACGGTCCTCTACCTCGCGGCGGCGCTCGTCCTCACGGGGATGATCCCGTTCGCGAAGCTCGGAGGCGTCGCCGACCCGCTCGCCGCCGCCCTCGCGTACGTGAACCAGGGATGGGCCGCGGGCATCCTCGCGTTCGGCGCCGTCGTCGCGATGACGTCCGTTCTCCTCGTCTTCCAGCTCGGGCAGCCGCGCATCCTCCTCGCGATGTCGCGCGACGGGCTCCTCGGCCCGTGGTTCGGCAAGATCCACCCGAAGTACCGGACGCCGCACGTCACGACGATCCTGACGGGGATCTTCGTCGCGTTCTTCGCGGCCGTCGCGAACATCGACGAGGTCGTCCAGCTCACGAACATCGGGACGCTCTTCGCGTTCGTGCTCGTGTGCGTCGGGATCCTGATCCTGCGCGTCCGCGAGCCGGACCGGCCGCGGAAGTTCCGCGTTCCGTTCTCGCCGGCGACGCCCGTTCTCGGGATCGGGATGTGTCTTGTCCTGATGGCGGGCCTGCCGCTCCTGACGTGGATCCGTTTCGGGCTCTGGCTCGTGACGGGCCTCGTGATCTACGCGCTCTACGGAGCGCGCCGGAGCCGGCTCGCCGCCTCGGACCGCTGAGGAGCGCCGGAAACGAAAACGCCCGGGGCCGCGAGGCCCCGGGCGCGCCGTTCGTCGGAAAGGCGAGACCTACTTCGAGGCCTTGTCGCCGGGGTTCGTTCCCTTCTTGATCTCGTCGAGGTTGGACACGCCGTCGCCGTCCGAGTCCTTCTTCTCGATCGCGGCAAAGTCGTACTTGCCGTCCTTCTTCGTCGCCTTGAGGTCGACGCCGTAGGCGTTGTTCGTGTGGTCGCCGTCCTTCTTGGGGAGCGACATCGTGTGGCACGTCGAGCACTTCGTGTTGAGGGTCTTGGCGTCCGGGTACTTCTCCTTGAACGCCTTCTGGATGTCGATCGTGGCGAGCAGGCTCGTGCCGAGGCCGAGCGCCGCGAGAAGGGCGAGAACGGAGAGGGTCGTCTTCTTCATGGGTCCTCCTGAAGCCGCGTATTTAACCAGAAGGCGCGCGTCCGCCGGCCCTGAGAATACGTCTTAATTGAGCGGCAGGCCGAGCGCGAGATAGAAGCTGTGGTACCCGCGGTCGGCGAGCCCGTACGCGACGTAGAGCGGGCCGAGCGACGTGTCGGCCGCGAGGAAAACGGAGCCCGCCAGCCTGAGGTCCGAGAACGTGAGGCCGTTGGCCCAGGCCTGGCCCGTCTCGAGCGAGAGCCCGGCGTAGACGCCGGTCCCGAGGAGCGAGTTCATCTCGGCGAGGCGCTGGAACGCGATCACCCGGGCGAGGAACGCGTTGTCGGCGTAGAGCTGGCCGGGCGCGAGGCCCGAGAGGTTCAGGAACCCGCCGAGCTGGGCCTGGTCGTACAGGGGGCGGACGTCCGGCCCGATCCGGACGTCCGTCTTCGCGCTCACGACGACAGTGGACTCGTGGAAGGTCTTGGCGAACCCGGCGGTCGCCAGCAGCTTGCCGTACCGGTCGTCCCCGCCGGCGCTGTCGAAGGACTCGAAGATCTCGAGCCTGCCGTTCCAGCCGCGCCGCGGAAACGTCACGCTGTCGGCCTGGTCGAGGACGGCCTGGAGGCGGAGGGCGGCCGTCTGTGCCGTTCCGGAGGTCGGCTGGCCCGTGAAGATCTCCGTCTTGTAGTTCGTCTGGGACCGGAGGGCTCCGAGGCGCAGCTCTCCGAACCGGCCGAGGGACAGTCCGACGTCGAGAGCCCCGGCGAGGTCGTCGGTCCGGAAACGCGCCACGTTCGAGTTGTTCACGTAGAAATCGAACGGCAGGCGCGTGAACGAGACCGTCGGGGAGACGAAGAAGCGCCCGTGAAAGTCCGTCGGCTGGTAGAACTCGAGAAGGACGCTGTTCTGCCGGCCGACCTCGATCTTCGTCCTGAGCTCGCCGCGCAGCGCGTTCATCCGCGTGAAGTAGGCGCCGAGCCTGAGGCCGAACGAGCTGCTCGAGAAGTCCGTGTCGAGGACGAGGCCGAACCTCACGCGCGTGGGCGCGGGCGGCTTCGGCGCGCCTCCCAGGACGAGGACGCTCTTTCCGCCTTCGGACTCGATGCGGAAGTCGACGGTCTCGTAGTCGCCGAGCTCGTAGAGCCGCGCGAGGTCGTGCTCGAGGAGCGGCCACGAGACCTTGCCGGGCTTCGTGTAGATGCGGCCGCTCAGGAGGCGGGGGTCGACGCCGGGGGGCGCCTCGACGCGGACCTCCTGGACGACGGGGTCGACGCGCGGGTCGCGCTGCTTCTTCAGGAACGCCGCGTACTCGGACTCGGAGACGCTGAAGCGCGCGAACGTCTCGCGCATGGCGTCCGCGGCCTTGAAGCCCTGCGCGGAGGCCTTGGGAAACTCCTTGAAGTCCAGCGTCGAGACCTCGTCGAGGTCCGGCGTCACGAGGACGTCGTGGTCTTTCTTGAGCGTCGCGATCTGCCGCTCCACGTTGAGCCTCGTGAGGAACGACGTGGTCTGTCCCGCGATCGAGAGGAAGCTCGTGAGCTCCTCGCGCCTGGAAAGCGGGGACGAGATGTCGATCGCGATCACGACGTCCGCGCCCATCTGCCGGACGACGTCGACGGGCAGGTTGTCCGCCGTGCCGCCGTCCGTCAGGAGCTTCCCGTCCCACTCGACGGGCGAGAAGAACCCCGGGATCGCCATGCTCGCCCGGACCGCCCGCGCGAGGTCGCCTTTCGAGAGGACGACCTTTCCGCCGGTGACGATGTCCGTCGCGACGCACCGGAACGGGATCCTCAGCCGGTCGAAGTCCCGGACGTTCGTCGCCGGGAGCGTCAGACGCCGGAGGAGGTAGTTGAGCTTCTGGCCCTGGACGAGGCCCTGCGGGAGGACGAGCTTCCCCTTGTTGAAGCCCAGCTCGGCCTTGATGAGGTAGAGGTCGTCGTCCTCCTTCTGGCGATAGGGCTGGTCCTTCCGGCCCTGGTCGTCGCGAAGCGCGTCGTCCCAGTCCGTCGTCGAGAGGACCTTGTCCATCTCGTCCGGCGACATGCCGGACGCATAGAGCGCCGCGACGATCGAGCCGATGCTCGTGCCCGCGACGTAATCCACGGGGACGCGCATCTCCTCGAGGACTTTCAGGACGCCGACGTGCGCGCCGCCGCGGGCTCCGCCTCCCGCGAAGGCGATCCCGATCCTCGGGCGCTTCGGCGGCGCGGGAGCGTCCTGGGCGGCGGCGGGCAGGGCGAGCGCCGCCGCGAGGAGGGCGGCGGCGGCGCGGGTTCTCACGGCGTCACTTCTTCTGCTGCTGAAGGAGGTCGCGGATCTCCTTGAGATAGAGCTCCTGCTGCGACGGCCCCGGAGCCGGAGCCGGAGCGGCGGCGAGCTTTGCGGCGAACCGGCTGAAGGGAAGGACGATGAGGAAGTAGAGCCCCGCCGCCTTGATCAGGAACCCGATGACGGCATTCAGGAAGTTGCCGATCTGCACCGCTCCGATCTTCAGCGCGGAGAAGTCGGGCTGGCCGCCGAGCATTCCGATGATCGGCGTGATGACGTCCTTGACGAGCGAATCGATGATCGCGCCGAACGCGGCGCCGATGATGACGGCCGCCGCGAGGTCGATGACGTTGCCCTTCATGACGAAGTCGCGGAATCCTTTGAGCATGACTCCTCCGTTCCGGTCGTTTTCGCGGGAGTCTAGCGGAACAGGCCGAGACCGCCCGCGCCCGCGTACCCGGTCAGCTCCACGTACGCGCGACCTGCGGGAGCGCCCGCGGGAGTCTTCACGTCGCACGCGCCTTCCCAGTACGTGACGCGCGTCGATCTCTCCGTGACGAGCTCCTGGTCCGGGAGGACGGGGACGACGTCGAGCGCGAGAGCGGCCTTCGGGACGCGCAGGGTCCAGCGCGCGGGATACGTCGCGCCGCTTCTCGGGCTCTTCCAGCGGGCGGTCTCCTCGATCGCGAAGTCGGCCGCCCCGAGAGAGACGGACGTCCCGTCCTTTTCGACGAGCGTGCCCGACGAGAACGGCGTGCCATTGCCTCCCGCGCCCCGCAGTCGGTAGAACATGAGGTCGCGTCCGTCGAGGAGATGCAGCGCGAACCAGTCCCAGCCCTGCGTTTCCTTTCCGATCGAGCCGGAGCCCCACTCGTGGTCGAACCACGAGAGGCCCGTCACGGCTTCGGTCGTCCCTGCGGACGTCCACCAGCCCGCGCTCGAAAGACGCGTGCGGCTGACGTACCGGCTGACCGCGTCGGGCTCGGGGCCCTTGCGGGAGATCCCGTTCGGGCCGTTCAGCACGGGCGGCTTCTCGGGCGAGAGAAGGAGCGAGAGCTCGTCGCCGCCGTCCCTCGCGGAGAGGACGAGCTTCCCGCCCAGCTCTTCGAGGCGCCAGTCCTCGTTCGCGACGTCGAGCCGACCGGTCCGCGCGTACGCGGCGCCGGGGCCGTCGCGATGCAGGCGCTCGGCGAACCGGAACGTCCCCTTCGAGACGTCCGTCCGCGCGAAGTGCGCGAGGTGGAGGTCGCGCGCCGCGAAGGCCGACGCGCGCGGCGCGGCGTCTTCCGTGACGCCGGTGCGGAAGAACGTGAGCTGGTAGCCGAGCCGCTTCCCCGACGCCGTCTCGAGCTGGCCCGTGACGTACCACCACTCGACGCGCGCGTCCTCGTGCGCGCCGTCGTCCTTCGGGAACGAGATCTTCTGGTCCGGATCGAGGGCCTTGAAGCGCCCGGTGAAGAGGAGGAGCGCGAGCACGAGGTGTTTCATCACTCTTCCTTGAGCGCGGCCGCGGCGTCCGTCGCGGCCGCGAGGCCCGCGGGGCGGGCGGCGGCGAGGAGCGTCGTCGCGAAGACGAGCGCGAGCGCGCCCGCGAGGAAGGCCCACGGCCAGCGCATCGCGATCGTCCAGCCGAAGCTCTGGCGGTTGACGACGTAGACGAGGACGAGCGCCATCGCGGCGCCCGAGGCGAGGCCCATCGCGATGCCGAGACCACCGATCGCGGCCGCCTCGTAGCGGACCGCGCGCCTGACGCGCCCCGCCGAGGCGCCGAGGACGCGCAGAAGGCCGATCTCGCGCCGCCTCTCGAGGACGAGCGCCGTGAGCGTGTTGAAGACGCCGAGGACCGCGACCGCGATCGCGACGGCCTCGAGCGCGTACGTCACCGCGAACGTCCGGTCGAAGATCTGGAGGACGAGCCTGCGGAGCGTCGCATTCGTCCGGACGCGCAGCGCGTAGCGGCCGCGCAGCGCCTGCTCGACGCGGCGGGCGCCCTCTTCCGGCGAAACGTCCGGCTTCAGCGCCACGGCCAGAGTGTCGGCGCCCTTCAGCGGCCAGAGCGCCTGGAACTTCCCGCGGTCCAGCGCGACCGTCCCGCGGTCGTTCGAGTAGTCCGTGTAGACGCCCGCGACGCGGACGCGCACCGGCCCGGCGGCGCCGGGGAGGTCGACGGTGTCGCCCGCGTGGACGTGGAACTTCTCCGAAAACGGCTCGGAGACCATCGCGTCGCCGTTCGCGAGCGCCTCGGAGAAGACCGCGGCCGGGTCGCGGCCGTCCACGATCGGGAGGCGCACGTGGCGCGCGATGAAGGAGAAACGCCACGATCCGATCGTGTAGGGCGCCCCGTCCCGCGTCGCGGAGAACGAGAGGTACGGGTCCACCTCGTCGACGCCGGGCACGGCGCGGAGGAGGTCGATCGCCTCCTCCGGGATCTTCCCGAGGGACGGGCCGGAGCGTCCGCTCGCGGGACCGATGTAGAGGTCCGCCGACAGCGTCTGCCCGACCCACGTCGAGACGGTCGTCCGGAACGAGCCGACCATCACGGCGACCGCCACCATCATCGAGAGGCCCATCGTGAGCGCTGCGACGGCGACGGACGTGCGCGAGAGGCTGCCCGTGAGGTTCGCGCGGGCGAGGCGCGCCTCGACGCCGAAGAGCCGGAGCGCGACCCCGTCGAGGCGCCCCGCGAAAAGAGTGACGGCCGCGGGCGCGAGGAGCGACGCGCCCGCGACGACGAGGAAGACCGAGATGAACCCGAAGAGGGGAAGGCCGCGCACGGGTCCCGGGCGCGTCGCCGCCCACGCGAGGACGAGGAGGACCACGCCCGCGAGGGCGAGCGGCCGCGTCCTCCGCCGGCGGGCGGCCTCGACGGAGCCGTGGCGCATCGTCGCGGCAGGTTCGACGCCGGCCGCCTCGAGCGCCGGCGCAAATGCGGAAAGAACGGACGTCACGACGCCGAGAGCGAACGCGAAACCAAGGACGCCGGGGTCGAGATGCATGACGGGATGCGCCGACGGGACGTAGAGCTCCGTTGCCGTGCCGCCCACGAGCTTCAGCGCGCCCGCGGCGAGCCCCGCGCCGAGGAGCAGGCCGAGCGCGCTGCCCGCGATCCCGAGCGCGAGCCCCTCGCCGAGGAACGCCGCGAAGACCGCGCGGCGCGACGCCCCGAGCGCGCGCACGACGCCGATGTCCGCGCGGCGGCGCAGCACGGAGATCGAGAGCGTGTTGTAGACGAAATACATCCCGACGAGAAGCGCGATCGCGCCGAGGGCCGAGAGGTTCACGCGGAACGCGCGCACGAGCCGGTCGACGGTCTCCGTGCGGCGCTCGGGCCGGCCCGCCGTGACGCCGGGCGGGAGCGAGGCGGAGACCTCCTCGAGGACCCGAGCGCGGTCGGCGCCGGAAAGGGACGCGGGGAGGACGACGTCGATCCGGTCGAGGAGCCCCGCCTTTCCGAACGCCTCCTGCGCGGCCGCGAGATCCATGAAGACGATCGAGCCCGCAGCCGCACGGGCGGCGCCGGCGAGCCGCAGCACCGCGGCGACGCGGAACGTCCGCTCGACGGAGTTCGTGACGAGACGAAACGCGTCTCCCGCCTTCAGCCCGTGCCGCGAAGCGAAGGCTTCGGTTACCAGGAGAGATTGTCTTGCGAATACGGAGAAGAGACCGGGAGAAGATTCTTCGAAGGTGTGGGTTTCCTCGCGGCGCGCCGGGGGGCCTCCGCTGTGACCGGACGCCCCGGCGCGCTCCTTCCCCTCGTCACCTTCTAAGAAATTCTTCTTCTCTCCTCTTTTCCCATCTTCAGCAAAACTGTATTCCCGCGCGGACGGATCGGAGAGCGGGTCGATGCCGAGGACCTCGACGACCTCGCCGTCCTTCGATCCGGCCGCCGCCGTCACCGAGATCGCCGGGGCGAGCGTCGCGCCGATGCCGCGCAGCCACGCGAGACGTTCGAGCGTCTCCTCGGGGATGCCGGGGCCGTCCGCGAGGATCGTGATCGAGGCCTTGCCCGCCACGAAGTCGACCGTGTCGGAGAACGACGACAGGACGGACGCGTTCGCGAGGTGGATCGCGGCCATCGTCGCGACGCCGACGGCGATCCCGGAGACCGTGAGCGCGAACCGGAGGCGGTCCTTCCCGAGCGGGCGGAGGACGAGCGGCGCGAGGAGGGGACGGATCACGGGACGAGCCGCCCGTCGAGAAGATGGAGAACGCGCGACGCCCGGGCGGCCGCGTGGGACGAGTGCGTCGCCATCACGACCGTGATTCCCTTTTCGGCGACGAGCGCCGAGACGAGGTCGAGGACCTGCGTGCCCGTCTTCGAGTCGAGGTTGCCGGTCGGCTCGTCGGCGAGGAGGAGCGCCGGGCGGTTCGCGAGCGCCCGCGCGACGGCGACGCGCTGCATCTGGCCGCCCGAGAGCTCGTACGGGTAGGCGCGCTCCTTCCCGGAGAGGCCGACCTCGCCGAGCAGGGCGGCCGCGCGCGCGTCCGCCTCGCCCGGCGCGGCGCCGTCGAGGAGGAGGGGCAGCGCGACGTTCTCGAGCGCGTTCATCGTCGGGAGGAGGTTGAAGAACTGGAACACGGTGGCGGCGGTCTTCCGGCGGTAGGCGTCGCGCTCGTCCTCGCCGAGCGTCGCGAGGTCCCGCCCGTCCACGAGGACGCGGCCCGCCGTGGGCCGGTCGAGCGCGCCGAGGAGGTTCAGGAGCGTCGACTTCCCGCAGCCCGAGGGCCCGAGGAGCGCCGTGAACGTGCCCGGCTCGAGGACGAGCGAGACCTCGAGAAGGGCGTCGACGGGCGACGCGCCCGGTCCCGGAAGGTACGACTTGGAGACGGTTTCGGCGGCGACGCGCGCTCCCATGGCGCCCATCCTACGTATCATCGGTCTCCCGGGATGGATGTGACGTGCTGAAGAACCTCGCCGGCCTCTGGCGCCACCGGGCGCTCGTCGGCGTCCTCGTCTCGAGGGAGCTCAAGGCGCGCTACCGCGGAAGCGTTCTCGGGTTCTTCTGGTCGCTCCTGAACCCGCTCCTGATGCTCGCGGTGTACACCGTCGTGTTCGCGTTCATCTTCCCGGGCCGCAGCGCGTCGACGAGCCCATACGCCCTCTTCCTCTTCACGGGCCTCCTGCCGTGGAACTGGCTCTCGGGCGGCCTGACGGACGCGGCGTCGTCGCTCACGACGCATGGCGCTCTCCTGAAGAAGATCCTCTTCCCGGCCGAGGTCCTCCCGCTCGTCGCGGTCGCGGCGCAGGGGATTCACTTCCTTCTCGCGCTGCCCGTCCTCGGCGCGGGCCTCGCGCTCGGAGTGGCGGGAGTCCTCGGGCCCGCGGTCCCCCTCGGCTGGCCGCTCGTCCAGGCCGTGCCGCTCTTCGTCCTCGAGGGGGTGTTCGTCGCCGGGCTCGGCCTCTTCCTCGCGGCTCTCACCGTCCACTTCCGCGACGTGAAGGACATCCTCGCGACGGGGCTCACGCTCTGGTTCTTCGCGACCCCCGTCCTCTACGCGCTGCCGGACATCAAGTCCGAACGGCTGCGCGCGGCGCTCCTCTGGAACCCCGCGACGCCGTTCTTCGAGGCGTGGCGCGACGCGTTCTTCCGCGCGACGTGGATCGCGCCGGAGCGCTGGGGCGTGCTGGCCGGTCTCGCGCTCGTCGCGTTCCTCGCCGGCTACGCCTTCTTCGACCGGCTGCGCGACTCGTTCCCGGAGGCCGTGTGACGGCGTCGCCGGCCGTCGTCGCGACGCGGCTCTCGAAGTCGTACCGCAAGTGGGGAAAGACGCGCGCCTTCGGCACGCTCAAGTCCGCGTTCCTCGGCCGGGGGCTCGGCGCCGCGCTCTCTCCCTCCGAGGTCGTGAACGCGCTCTCGGACGTCTCGTTCACGGTCGCGCGCGGCGAGACGTTCGGCGTCGTCGGCCCGAACGGCTGCGGCAAGTCGACGCTCCTGAAGCTCGTCGCGGGCCTCTTCAAGCCGACGGGCGGGACGATCGAGGTCTCCGGCAAGGTTTCGGCGCTCATCGAGCTCGGCGCGGGATTCCACCCCGAGATCTCGGGCCGCGAGAACGTCGTCATCAACGGCGTCATGCTCGGCCTCACGCGGAAGGAGATCGAGAGGAAGCTCCCGGAGATCGTTGCGTTCTCCGGCCTCGAGGACTTCATCGACGAGCCCGTGAAGACGTACTCCTCCGGCATGTACGTGAGGCTCGGGTTCGCGGTCGCGGTCCACGTCGACCCCGACGTCCTCGTCGTGGACGAGGTCCTCGCCGTGGGCGACGAGGCCTTCGCGCACCGCTGCCTCGACACGATCGCGGACTTCTCGCGCCGCGGCAAGACGATCTTCTTCGTCTCGCACTCGCTCGCGCTCGTCGAGGACCTCTGCGACCGCGTCCTCTACCTCGAGCACGGGAAGACGAAGGCGCTCGGCGACCCGCGCGAGGTGCTCGCGAAGTACCGCATGGACGTCGCGGACGAGGAGGGCGCGCGCCTCGCGCGCGCCCAGGGAGAAAATCAGGCGGCGCTTCGCGCCGAGAAGACCGGGGGAACCGGGGAATCGGCCGCGCTTCGCGCGGAGCGGACGGATGCGCGGCGGGAGAGGGAGATTTTCTCAGAAGGTGAAAAGGGCGCGAGCGCCACAGGCGCCGCTTCGGCCACGGGCGCGCCGCAGCCCCACTCACCCTTCGAAGAAAAGCCACCGGGACACCAAGAGAGCGTGCAACAGGCGACGACTCCGACGGCGTCTGCACCTCTGGAACAGAAGAATCCTCCTGCTCCGGTGGAGAAGCCGAGACGCTGGGGATCGAGGGCCGTCGAGATCACGGGCTGCCGGATGCTCGACGCGTCCGGCGCCGAGCGCTATGCGTTCCGCTCCGGCGAGAGCGTCACGATCGAGATCGCGGTGACGCCGCGCGCGCCTCTTTCGGATTTCGTTTTCGGCATCGGGATCTTCACGCCCGAGGACGTCTGCGTGCACGGGACGAACACGGAGGTGGACGGGTTCCTGCCCTCGCGGCTCGACGGCCCCGCCGTCGTGCGCGTGACGCTGCCCGAGTGCGACCTCGGCACGGGCGCGTATCTCGTCGACGTCGCGGTCCACTCGCGGCGCGAGGCGCCGTACGACTACTGGAGGGGCGCGTGCCGCTTCCAGGTCGACGCGCCGGACCGCGCCGCGGGCGTCTACAGGCCCGGGCGCCGCTGGACGTTCCAGGGTCCGCTCGCGCTCCGGGACACGAGAGACGGGAAATGACGCTCCGGCTGCCGAAGGACGCGGGAGAGCGGACGCTTCTCGTCCTCCTTCTCCTCGCGACGTTCCTCCTCGTCCTCGAGCCGGGCCGCGTGCCGCTCTTCGAGCCGGACGAGGGCCGCTACGGCGAGATCCCGCGCGAAATGCTCGCGACCGGGGACTGGATCACGCCGCGCCTGAACGGCGTCCTTTACTTCGAGAAGCCGCCGCTCTACTACTGGTCCGTCGCGGCCTCGATGGCCGTCCTCGGGCCGACGGAGGTCGCGGTCCGCCTCCCGGGCAAGCTCTCGGCCGCCGGGATGGTCCTCCTCGCGGCCGCGTTCGCGCGGAGACGGTACGGGGCGCGCACCGGTCTCCTCGCGGGCCTCGTCCTCGCGTCGTCGCTCCTCGTCGTCGCGCTCGCGCGGATCGCGATCATCGACCCGATGCTCTCGCTCGCGCTGTCGGGCGCCGCGTTCGCGTTCGCGACGTTCGCGGAAGCCGACGCCGAGGGAGACGGCCGGCGCGCGCGCCGCGCGCTCTACGCGTTCCACGTCGCGGCCGCGGCGGCCGTCCTCCTGAAGGGGCTCATCGGCGTCGTCCTCCCGGGCGGAGCGATCGTCTTCTGGGCGATCTGGACCGGCCGCTGGCGGACGCTCGCGCGCGTGTTCTCTCCCGGGCCGCTCCTCGTCTTTCTTCTTCTCGCGGTCCCGTGGCACGTCGCGATGGCCCGGCGGCACCCGGACTTCCTCCAGTTCTACTTCGTCCACGAGCACTTCGAGCGCTTCGCGACGACCGAACACAAGCGCGAAGGGCCGCTCGTCTACTTCGTGCCGGTCCTGATTGCCGGATTCCTGCCCTGGACGGCGTTCCTCGGGCGCTGGAAGGAGACCTGGCCGGGCCTCTCGCGCGCCGGATGGAGAGCGCGCGCCACGGAGGGGTTCCTCTGGATGTTCTCGGGCCTCGTCTTCGCGTTCTTCTCGGTTTCGCGCTCCAAGCTGATCCCGTACGTCCTCCCGATCTGGCCGGCGCTCGCCGTCCTCCTCGCGCTCGGGATCGAACGGGCCCGCGCTCGCGGGGCCGCCTTCCGGGCCGAGCGCGTCGTGACGGCCGTTCTCTTCGGCGCGCTTTTCGTCGCGGGCGCGGCGTACGGGTTTGGAAGCGGCTTTCTCGCCCGCTTCGGCGCGGCGGCCGCGGGAGCGTGCGCGCTCTTTGCGCTTCTCGCCGGCTTCGTCCTGAACGTCTCGCCGCGCCTGACCGGGCGCGCGGACGCGGCGCCCCTCGTCGCCGCCCCGTGGCTCGCGTTCACGGCCTTCCTTCTCGCCGTTCTTCCCGGCGCGGCGCGATGGGTCACGCCGTGGCCGGTCGTCGAGCCCGCGCTTGCCGCGCTCTCGGGCGACGCGGTTCTCGTTCAGCGCGGCCACTACCTCGAGGTGCTCCCGTTCTACGCCGCGCGGACGACGCCGATCTCGGCGCTCGGCTGGAGCGAGCTGGACTTCGGTCGGTCCCACGCCGGGACGGAGGCGATCTTCCCGTCGGACGAAGCGTTCGCGGCGCTGTGGAACGGGCCCCGAAAGGTCGTCGCGGTGGTCCACCGGGACCAGCTCGCCGGGTTCGCCAAACCCCCTCTGTCCGCGACACCTGCGGGCGTTCTCGGGCTAGAGAACAACGGCAAGCACCTGGCGCTCACAAACCGGATTACGGAATAGTTCTCCAACAAATTGGATCGAGGGCCGGGCTCAGATCGCCCGCCTCGAATCGTCCCCTTTGACTGCAAAGGCTTAGATTGAGTACGCTTCGGTCCCTTGACGGCAGCGGCTTTGCACCCGTTTAAGTGGGTTTGGTCACAGGACCGTGCCTCCGGCGTCAAGGCGCCGGATGGAACGCGTTTGGAAAGTGCGGCGGCAGAGAAAAAACGAGAGTGACTTGATGCGACTCAGACGACACACAGGAAAGGAGGATTCCCGAATCGATTCCCTCCAGCCTTGTTTACGGGAAACCGTCGACGAAGTTCTTCCGATTCTCATTAATTCAGGAGGTAGATGCAGATGAAATCTCGCTGGCTGAGCACACTGATGGTGCTCGCGCTCGCGGTCGCCGGTTTGGCGGCGAACGTGGCTTACTCCCAGGGCATCCCGACCGGAACGCTCAACGGCACCGTGACCGACGAGAACGGCGCCCCTCTCCCGGGCGTGTCCGTCACGACGTCGTCCCCGGCCCTCCAGGGCACGCGCACCACCGTGACGAACGTCAACGGTGACTACACGTTCGCGTTCCTCCCGCCGGGCGATTACTCGGTCAAGATGAATCTCTCCGGCTTCCAGGCCGTGACGAAGACCGCGAAGGTCTCGTCGGGCCAGACGATCGCCGTCAGCGCCAAGCTTTCTCTGGCCGGCGTCGCGACCGTCGTGACCGTCTCGGCGCAGAGCGAGACCGTCTCCCAGGGAGCGGCGGCGACCACGACGTACTCCGCGGACACCCTGGACAAGCTCCCGGTCGCGCGGACCATCCAGTCGTCGGTCTCCCTGACCCCCGGAATCAACACGAACGGACCCAACGGCGCGATCACGGTCGCGGGCGGCATGTCGTATGACAGCACCTTCACCGTCAACGGCGTCAACATCCAGGACAACATCCGCGGCACGCCGACGGCCGTCTACATCGAGGACGCCATCCAGGAGACGTCGACGATGACGTCCGGCGTCTCGGCCGAGTACGGCCGCTTCACGGGCGGCGTCGTCAACGCCGTCACGAAGCGCGGCGGAAACGAGTTCAGCGGCTCCTTCCGCATGACCGAGAACAACGACGCCAACAAGGCGCAGACCCCGATCAAGACGACGTACCTCGACAAGTGGATTCCCACTTACGAAGGCACGCTCGGCGGGCCGATCTGGAAGGACACGATCTGGTTCTTCGGCGCCGTGCGCTACAACGACCAGAAGACCTCATCGTCCACCGCCGCAGTCACGCCGGGCGGGCCCACGCAGTCCTTCCCGCAGCGGAACCTGAACGACCGCTACGAGGGAAAGCTGACGATCAGCCCGGTCCCGAACCACACGTTGACGGCTGACTACACGTGGACGACCACCCACTCGGATAACTACTACTTCACGACGTTCCCGGTCCTCGACACGAACGTCATGTACAACCGCCAGACGCCGTCGGACCTTCTGACGTTCCAGTACAACGGCGTTCTCACGAGCGACTTCTTCCTCGAAGGGTCGTACTCGAAGAAGACGTTCACGTTCATCAACTCCGGCGGAACCGACACGTCGCTCATCGGGGGCACCGCCGGCCTCAGCCAGCAGAACGGCTACGGCCAGTTCTTCTCTCCGATCTTCTGCGGCGTCTGCAGCCCTGAGAAGCGGGACAACCAGGACATCTCCGCGAAGGGAACGTACTTCCTCTCGTCGGAGGGCATCGGCACGATGAACATCGCCGTCGGCTACCAGAACTTCCAATCGAAGCGCCTGTCGAACAACTACCAGTCCGGGAGCAGCTGGCTGGCCTACTTCACGGGCGTCGCCCAGGTCGGGGGCAACCTCTACCCGGTCGTCGACTCCAGCACGTACCTCCTCTACGCTCCGATCCCGACGCTGAGCCAGGGAAGCAATCTCGAGACGAACTCGGTCTTCATCAACGACAACTGGAAGCTCGGCACCCACCTGTCCTTCAACCTCGGCGTCCGCTGGGACAAGAACCACGCGCTGGACGCGGCCGGGCACCTCGTCGCGGACGACAGCCAGTTCAGCCCGCGCCTTGCGGCTTCGTATGACCCGAAGGGAGACGGGACGTTCCGCGTGACGGGCAGCTACGCCCGCTACGTCGGCCAGATCCAGGAAGGGATCGCCGGCAGCGGCGCCACGAGCGCCGGCTCGCCCGCCAGCTACTACTACTACTGGGCCGGCGCGCCCATCAACGCGACCTGCGGCCAGCCGGGTGGAACGTGCACCCCGACCGCGCAGGTCCTCGCGCAGATGTACGGCGCCCTTGGCGTCACGGGCGTGAACCAGTTCCCGAACGTCGGCGCTGACGTCATCAACCTGCCGGGCGTGAACCAGGTCATCATCAGCCCGCTCAAGTCGCCGAACGCGAACGAGTACTCGATCGGAATCGGCGGCACGCTCGGCGCCAACTTCTCCTACCGCATTGACGGAATCCGCCGCGAGTTCGCCGACTTCTACGCTCTCAACCGCAACCTGAGCACCGGCCACGTGGCGGACGCCCTCGGCAACGAGTACGACCTCGGGCTGTACGTGAACACGAACGTCCCGACGCGCAACTACACGGCGATGAACATGTCCCTCGCCTACCGGGCCGGCGCGCTGAACGTCGGGGCCAACTGGACGTGGTCGCACACGATCGGCAACTTCGTCGGCGAGAACTCCGGCAGCGGACCGCTGACCTTCCAGGGGCTGAACTACCCCGAGTACGTGCAGTCGTCCTGGAACACTCCGAAGGGCGACCTCTCCCAGGACCAGAGGCACCGGGTCAACATCTACGGAAGCTATGACTTCAGGACGGGTCCGGTCACCCTCACCCCGGGGCTCCTCCAGTCCATCAACACCGGCACGCCCTACGGCGCGGTCGGCTCCATCAGGTCGTATCCGTATGTTCCCGCCAACCTCGCGTGCACCTCGTCGACCCAGACGAACTGCTACCTGAACCCGCCGACGACGGTGTCCTACTACTTCACGTCGCGCGACGCGTATCGCACGAACACGATCAACCGGACCGACATCTCCCTCAACATCGCGGGCAAGATCGGCCCGGTCGAGCTCTTCCTCATGCCGCAGGTCTTCAACCTCCTCAACAACCAGGGCGTGACGCTCGTCAACAACACGAACGCCATCAACACGTCCGTCCTCGTTGGCACGGGCACGACCCCGAACTCGAACGGCCTCGTCCGCTTCAACCCGTTCACGACGGCGCCGATCGAGTGCCCGCAGACCGACACGGCCGCCCAGTGCGCGGCGCTGGGGGCGAACTGGAAGAAGGGCCCCTCGTTCGGTGCGCCGGTCTCCGGCTCGAGCTCGCAGCCTTCGTTCCAGATCCCGAGGCAGTGGCTCCTCACCTTCGGAGCCCGGTTCTAGAACCTCTTTCTCAGGTTTCTTTCATGCCCTGGCCTTCGGGCCAGGGCATTTTTTTTGCGCGAGCGACGGTGACGCTATCCTCCCGAGCGAGATGCGGATCACTCCGGCCCGCCGCGCAGCTCTTCTCGGCGGAATCCTCCTGCTCGCCGTGGTCCCGTCCTGCGGAAGGAGGCGCGCTCCCGCCGGCCTCCGGTACGAGAAAGCGCCGCTCATCCTGATCTCGGTCGACACGCTCCGCTCGGACCGGCTCCCGATGTACGGATACCGGAAGCTCGAGGCCCCTGCCCTCGACCGGCTCCGGAGCGACGCAATCCTCTTCGAGAGGGCTTACTCGCACATTCCCCTCACGCTTCCGTCGCACGTCTCTCTCTTCACGGGCCTCGAGCCGGGCGCGCACGGAGTGCTCGACAACTCGGGCTACCGCCTCGATCCGGCGCTTCCAACCCTGGCCGAGCTGCTGAAGAAAGGCGGTTATGCGACGGGAGGGGCCGTCTCCGCGATCGTCCTGAACTCGCAGAGCGGGATCGCGCGGGGCTTCGACTTCTGGGACGACAAGGTCGAGTCGAAGCGGCGGACCGGCATGCTGGAGTTCGTGCGGCGCCCCGGCGAGAAGACCGCGGATCTTCTGCTCGGCTGGATGCGGCACGCGGGGCCCGGCCCCCTTTTCGCGTTCCTCCACATCTACGAGCCGCACGCCCCCTGCGAGGCTCCCGAGCCCTACCGCTCGCGCGCGTCCGATCCGTACGACGCGGCCGTCGCGTATTCCGACGCGATCGTGGGAGGGTTCCTCGACGAGCTCAGAAGGGCCGGCCTCTACGACAAGGCTCTCATCGTGTTCCTCTCCGACCACGGAGAAGGCCTCGGTGACCACGGCGAGATGCAGCACGGCATCTTCCTCTATCGCGAGTCGCTCCAGGTCCCGCTCCTCGTCAAGCTCCCCGGTGGCGCCCTGGCCGGCACGAGCGTGAAGACTCCCGTCCAGATCTCCGACGTCTTCCCGACGATCGGCGAGGCGCTCGGCGTCCCGGGATTCCCCGAGCGGCCCGGAACGACGTCCCTCATCGCACTCGCCTCGGGGAGGCCCGCGCCGGAGAGACGGATCTTCGCCGAGAACTACAGCCCGCGGATCCGGCTCGGCTGGAGCGATCTCCGTTCGCTCATCTCGGCCGGCCACCAGTACATCGAGGCGCCCACGCCCGAGTTCTACGACCTCGTCGTGGATCCCGCGGAGAAAGACAACCTCGCCTCCCGCAAGCCGCCCGAGCTCCGCTCGATGGTCGCCGAGGCGGAACGGCGGAAGACCGCGCTCCGGCCTCCGTCCGCGATCGACGCGGAGCAGGAGAAGAAGCTCCGGTCCCTCGGCTACCTCACCGGCTCGGCCGCCGAGACCGGCGGCCCGCTGCCGGACCCGAAGGACGCCGTCGGCAGCCTCGTCGAGCTGCAGCGGGCCGTCGAGCTCCAGGATGCGGGAAAGAGCGCCGAGGCGGTTCCGATCCTCCTAGCCGTCCTCAAGACGAATCCCCGCCTGATCGACGGCTGGGAGATCCTCTCGGCGGCGCTGGAGCGGCAGGGCCGGATGGAAGAGGCGCTCGCGGCGCTGAAGAAGACCGCGCAGCTTTCGCCGCCCGGCCGGACGAACTACATCGTGGACGTCGCGAACCTCGCGCTCCGGATGGGCCGGACCGATGAGGCGAGGAGGAACGCACAGGTCGCGTGGGAGCTCGGCGACGCCCGGGCGGGAATCGTCCTGGCCCGGATCGCGATGCTCGAAGGGAAGTTCGCCGAAGCTCTCGCGAGGCTGGACGAGGCCTCGAGGCTCGCCGGCGCCGCGAACCCGCCGCAGGCGCTCCATCTCACGAGAGCCGAGATCCTCGGGCGCGAGGAGAAGCTCGACCTCGCCGAAGCGGAATACCGCAAGGAGCTGGAGGCGTTCCCGCAGAGCGTCGAGGCGTTCACGGGACTTGCGATCATCGCGGCCTCGCGCGGGGACATGGCAGAGGCCGCGCGGCGGATCGACGCGATGATCCGCGCCGTGCCGGACCCCTTCTCGTACCTCATGGCCGTCCGGAGCCTGAGCAGCTTCGGAAACGTCCCGCGCGCGCGCGCCGTGCTCTCCGAGGCGAAGCGGCTCTATCCCAACGACCCGCGCTTCGCGCGGGAAGAGGCGGGACTCCGGCGGTGAGGACGAAGCTCTTCGCCCGCGGGGCCGGCCTTCTGCTCCTCCTCGCCCTGGGCGCGTCGTGCACCCGGAAGGGAGCGGTCATCCGCGAGCCCGCACCGACCCGTCCCGGCGCGCCGGTTTTCCTCATCGTCGTCGACACGCTCCGGTCGGACCACCTGCCGTTCTACGGCTACTCCGGCGTCGAGACGCCGGCCCTCTCGGCCCTGCGGCAGGATTCCATCCTCTTCGAAAAGGCCTACAGCCACGTCCCGCTCACGCTCCCGTCGCACGCCTCTCTCCTCACCGGAACGCTCCCGGCGGTCAACGGCGTCCTCGACAACGGGGGATATCGTCTCGATCCGTCCCTTCCGACGCTCGCCGGGATCCTGAAGCAGGAGGGATACGCGACGGGCGCCGCCGTCTCGTCGATCGTCCTCGCCGGGACGAGCGGCATCTCGCGCGGCTTCGACTTCTTCGACGACGCCATCGAGCCCACGGCGCCCGGACAGTCGAGCCGCGAGGTCCGGAGGCCCGGAGACGAGACGGCCGGCCTCCTGATCGGCTGGCTGGACGGCGTGAAGCAGGACAAGGTGTTCGGCTTCCTCCACCTGTACGAGCCCCACGCGCCCTGCGAGCCCCCGGAGCCGTTCCGAAGCCGTTTCCCGAATCCCTATGACGGCGCGGTGGCGACCGCCGACGCCGCCGTGGGAACGTTTCTCGAACACCTGAAGAAGGCGGGCCTCTACGACCGGTCGCTGATCGTGTTTCTCTCGGATCACGGCGAGGGCCTCGGGGACCACGGCGAGAGCGAGCACGGGGTGTTCCTCTACCGCGAGGCCATCCAGGTTCCGCTTCTCGTCAAGCTCCCGAAGAGAGAAGAGGAAAAAAGGCCGGCCCTGGCCGGGACGAGCGTCGCGGCTCCCGTGCAGCTCACCGACGTCGTGACGACCGTCGCGAAGACGCTCGCGATCCGGGGATTCACGCCCCCGCCCGGGACTCTCTCGCTCGTCGAGCTCGCCTCCGGCGCCCCCGCCCCGGCGCGGCGGATCCTCTCCGAGACCTTCTACCCGAGGATCCGGTTCGGATGGAGCGAGCTGCGGTCGCTCGTGGACGGGCGCTGGCAGTACATCGAGGCTCCCCGCCCCGAGTTCTACGACGTCGAGAAGGACCCGGGGGAGCGGACCAACCTCGTGGACGGCAAGCCCGACCCCCTCCGGTCGATGACGGTCGAGCTGGAGAAGAGAAAGTCCGCGTTCAAGGCGCCCCAGACCGTCGATCCGGAGCAGGCGAAGAAGCTCGCGTCTCTCGGGTATCTCTCGATGACGTCCGCGCCCGCGGGCGGACCCCCGAAGGATCCGAAGGACGAGATCGCCACGCTGCAGCTCCTGAAAGAGGGGCTGGGGCTCGCGCGGGCCAGGCGGTTCGACGAGAGCACGAAGGTCTTCGAGAAGCTCCTCGCGCGGAACCCCCGGATCGTCGACGCCTGGGAATCCTACGCGCAGGGACTCGTCCAGACGGGGCGGCCGGAGGAGGCTCTCAGGGCGATCCGGAAGACGGTGGAGCTCTCGCCTCCCGACCGGACGAACTACCTCCTCTCGGTCGCGAACCTCTGCATGCAGATCGGCCGATTCGACGAGGCGCTCCGCAACGCGGAGCTCGCCGTCTCGAGGGGAGACACGGGCGGATACGAAGTCGCGGCCCGCGCCAGCCTCGCGAAGAACGACCTCGTGCGGGCCGAGGCGGAGGCGCGGCGGTCGATCGAGACGCGGAAGACGCGGAAGCGCTCCTATCTCGTGCTCGCCGACATCGAGGCCCGGCGTGGAAACCTCGCGAAGGCGCTCGAGATCACGGAGCAGGTGAAGGCGCTCGTGGGGGAGCGGGGGCTCGCGGACCTCGCCGGGTTCCATTTCCTGCGCGGGAACGTCCTCGCTCGAATGAGCCGCATGCCGGAGGCCGAAGCCGAGTTCGCCGAGGAGGTCCGGAATTTCCCCTGGTACGTCGACGCGTGGCCGGCGCTCGCGATGGCGCGTGCCTCGCAGAACAGGGTCTCCGAGGCGAAGGCGACGATCGACGAGATGGTCCGGACGAACGGATCTCCGCAGGCCTACGCGCTGGCCGTGCGCACCCTGACGATTCTGGGAGACACGGCGGGCGCCTCGCGGTACAGATCCGAAGGGGCCAGGAAGTTCCACGGGTTCGGCGGATGAAGAGAATCGTCCGGGCAACCCTCGCGGCAGCGGCCCTCCTCGGCATCTTCGCCGGCTCGTGCTCGCGGGGGCATTCCCCTTCCACGTTCAAGGACGCGCCGGTCGTCCTGATTTCGATCGACACCCTGCGCGCCGACCGTCTTCCCCTGTACGGCTACACGAAGATCGAGACGCCGTCCCTCGATCGTTTCGCGAAGGACGCGTGGCTCTTCGAAAATGCGTATTCGCCTTGCCCGATGACGCTTCCGGCGCACACGACGATGCTGACGGGCATGCTCCCGCCGGAGCACGGCGTCCGGAACAACATCGGCTTCTCGTTCGACGGCGCGGCCCATCCGAGCCTTCCTCGCCTGCTCAAGGAGCAGGGTTACGCGACCGGGGCCGCCGTTTCCTCGTACGTCCTGCGCTCGGAGACCGGGCTCGGCGCGCTCTTCGACTTCTACGAGGACTCGTTCGACACGGTCCCCGGAATCCAGTCGGTCAACTACCAGCGGTCCGGCGACAAGACGGCGGCGCTCGCGGCGCCCTGGATCGGCGCGCATGCCGGCAAGCCGTTTTTCTTCCTGTTCCACATCTACGAACCGCACGTGCCTTACGACCCTCCGGAGCCGTTCCGAAGCCGGTACGGCGCCACGTACGACGGCGAGGTCGCCTCCGCCGACGCCATCGTCGGTGCGTTTCTCGACAACCTGAAGAAGCTGGGCGTTTACGACCGGGCCATCGTGATCGTGACCTCCGACCACGGCGAGGGTCTCGGGCAGCACGGCGAGCAGCAGCACTCCATCTTCCTGTACCGCGAGGCGATCCACGTGCCGCTCCTCGTCAAGCTCCCGGGCAGCTCCGGCGCCGGAACCCGCGCGGCCTCCCCGGTCCAGCTCTCGGACATCCTGCCGACGGTCACCGCGGCGCTCGGCCTCGAGAGCCCGAAGGAGGCGAGCGGAACGTCGCTCTTCGCTGCCACGGCGGCCGGTGCGACCGTCCGCCCGATCTACGGCGAGACGCTCTTCCCGAGGCTCCAGCTCGGATGGAGCGATCTTCACAGCGTTCTGGACGCGAGGTACCACTACATTCAAGGACCCCGTCCCGAGCTGTACGACATGGTCGCAGATCCCCGCGAGGAGCACGACCTCGCCGGGAGCGATCCGGCCACCGCGACCCGCCTCGCGAGAGAGCTGCAGCGCTTTCCGAAGGGGAGCGCGAAACCCGGGTCCGTGGACCAGGAGACGATGCGGCGTCTTTCGTCTCTCGGATATCTCGGAAACCTGCGTGACAGCGGCCCGGGCGGGAACCTGCCGAACCCCGCCGACAATCTCCCGGCGCTCAGGCGCATGGAGGAGGCCTGGCACCTCGCGTCCGAAGGACGGGTCCCGCAGGCGATCGAGGTCCTGCGCGCGAGCGTCCGGGAGAACCCCGAGATGTTCGACGCCTGGGTGAAGCTCGGCGAGCTGTTGGCCGAATCCGGGCGGGACGACGAGGCGGCGGCGGCGTATCACCAGGCCCTTGACCGCTCGCTGGTGTTCGTCCCCGACGTCTCCCTCGAGCTCGCGTCCGTCGAGCTTCGCCGTCGCCGCTTCGACGAGGCCGAGCGGCTCGCGAGAGCGTCGCTCGCGGCGCTCCCTTCCCGGGCGCACGAGCTCCTCGCCGGCATCGCGCTCGCCCGCGGGAACCTCGCGGCCGCCGAGAGCGAGGCGCAGGCAGCGTCCGCATCGCGCAACCCGCAGCCCTCCGCGATCCTCGTTTCTGCCGAGGTGAAGCTGCGCGCGGGCAAACCCGCCGAGGCGCTCCAGGAGATCGAACGTGCGCAGGCCGCTTTCGCGGAGAGGCGGATGGGGTCCGTCTACAACCTCGAGTTCCTCCGGGGCGACGCCCTGGCCCGCATGAATCGACTCGAGGAGGCGGAAGCGGCTTTCCGGGCGGAGATCCGGGCGTTTCCCGCCCATTCCGAGCCGTATGCGAACCTGGCCGTGCTCCGCTTCATGAAAGGCGACCGGCCCGAGCTCGACAAGCTCCTGAACGAGATGGTTCGGGCGAACCCCTCGCCGAGAAGCTACCTCCTGGCCGCGAGCACCCTCGATGCGCTCGGCCAGAAGGAGAGAGCTGCCGCATTCCGGAATCGCAGTAACGCGACCCGCCGGTGACGGCAGAAGACCGGCCAGCCGGATCGTACTCCAAAGAACCGGATCGTAGCCGGGTTCTATTTGTGTAATTCCAATGATTTAAGTAGCAATTCGCCTATCGCACTGACGGCAGACATTTTGCATCGCGTGTCCATAATCTCGTAGTCCCTAATTGAGAGTGAGGCTCCCGAATAAGGGTGTTTTTTTATTTATTTTCAGGAGGTGAAATGGCGATGAGTCCTCGTCGACTGGTATTCCTTCTGCTCGCGCTCGCTTTTCTCGGCCTGAGGGTAAACGTGGCCCAGGCCCAGACCACAGGCGGCATCGAGGGCACGGTCTCCGACGCGAACGGCGCGCCACTGCCCGGCGCCAGCGTCGATCTGAGGTCGCCGAGCCTTCAGGGGCCCCGGACGGCGGTCACGAACGCCAACGGCCGCTACCGCTTCCCGTCGATTCCCCCCGGCTCGTACACGGTGTCGTGCACGCTCGCCGGCTTCAAGAAGATCGAGCGGAGCGGAATCATCGTCAACCTCGACACGACAGCGAGCGTCCCGATCCGGATGGAGATCTCGGTGAGGCAGGACATCATCGTGACGGGCGAGGCGCCGGTCGTCGACACGAACGACGCCGCGACGAGCTTCAACGTCCGGCAGGACGTCGTGCAGAAGCTGCCGCTGGGCCGCAACTACGCGCAGGCCGTCGAGATCAACCCGGGCGTGGGAATGGACTCCGGCGACACGCAGGGCCGCGCGCTCGCTTTTTCGATCTACGGCGCGACGTCCGTCGAGAACCAGTACCTCGTGGACGGCGTCAACACGACGAACGTCATCCGGGGCTTCCAGGGCAAGGCGATCAGCTCCGAGTTCATCGAGGAGGTCCAGGTCAAGGCCGGCGGCTACGAGGCCGAGTACGGCCGCGCGATGGGCGGCATCGTGAACGTCGTGACGAAGTCCGGCGGCAACGAGTTCCACGGCGACGGCTTCGGCTACTACAACTCGAAGGGCCTCACGGCCGCCCGCGACGGCACGGCCGCGACCGACCAGAACTACACCGGCCCCCCGAACGGCGTCGACACCTCGCAGGCGAACGTCGGGGACTACGGAGTCGACATCGGGGGATACGCGATCAAGGACCGACTCTGGTTCTTCGGCGCGTACAACCGTGTCAACTCCGACGTCGACCAGCTCACGCTTCCCGGGACGGGGCTGCCGAACGCGGGCGAGAACTTCCCGATCACGTACCACGCGGACCTCTTCTCCGCCAAGCTGACGGGGCGGCCGACCGACTCCACGACGCTCGTCGGGACGATCTTCGGCGACCCGGAGACGCGGACGGGAGCCCTCCGGAACTTCACCTCGGACAATCCCCTCTCGCAGGACGGCACGCGCAAGATCGGCGCGACCGACTTCGCGATCGGCGCCACGCAGCTCTTCGGATCGACGGGCCTGCTCGACATCCGCTTCTCCGAGCACAAGGACCGCTACACGGTGACGGGGCAGGGTGCGAGCATCGTGTCGGTTCTCGATTACACCCAGGACCTGAACAACCCAACGGCCTCCGGCGGGTTCGGCTCGATCCGCGGGTACCGCGACTACAACCAGTCCAAGCGGGACGCGATCAAGGCGAGCCAGTCCCTCTTCCTCGGGGCTCACGAGATCAAGGCAGGCATCGACTACGAGAACAACCTGACGGAGTCCACGGACGTCTACAGCGGCGGTTCGCGGCTCCAGGTCTACGCGTGCAACCCGGCGGTGTGCACCGGCGCGCACGCAGGCGACGCGGTTTACTACGGGCACGAGTTCTACACGCTGACGACGGACAAGGGCAATCTCCAGAGCGCGTGGCTGGCCGGCGGCAACACGGTGCAACCGCGCGCCTACCGGACCGGCGCCTTCCTCCAGGACTCGTGGAAGGTCCTTCCGAACCTCGCCGTCCACGTCGGGCTGCGCTGGGACCAGGAGGACATCCGGCAGTACGACGGAAGCAAGATCTACAACCAGCAGGTCGTGGACGGGAGCGGCAACGTCATCCAGCAGGGCGGCCAGACGTTCACGCTGAAGAACGAGTGGCAGCCCCGGATCGGCATCTCCTGGGACCCGGCGAAGGACGGTTCGACGAAGATCGCGGCCTCGTACGGCCGCTTCTACTACGCGCTGCCGACCGACATCACGGTGCGCTCGTACGGCGGCAAGATCGACGCGACCACGTTCAACTACAACTCCGCGACGACCCAGGCGGCCCTCGCGCAGGATCCGACGATCGGGCGGCAGGCCTTCACTCAGGGCGGCTTCAACCCCGAGCCGTTCCAGGACAACCTGAAGGGGATCTACCAGGACGAGTACGCGCTCGGTTTCGAGAAAGCGCTCAGCTCATCGCTCTCGGTCGCCACCCGCTTCACGTACCGGAACCTCGGCCGGACGATCGAGGACCGGTGCGACTTCGACGCGGGCTATCCCGAGGCGAACGGCAACACGTGCGTCATCATCAACCCGGGCTCGAGCAGCCCCTTCGCGTCGGGTCAGGGCGTCCACACGTGCGACGGGCGGGACTACATCGACGCGAGCGGAAACTCCGCGCAGTCGGAGTGCACCGGCCCCCAGACGACGAACGTGGCCATTCCCGCCGCCGAGCGGAAGTTCTACGGCGTCGAGTTCGTCGTGAAGAGCCGCATCTCGAACCAGGTGTGGGCGCAGTTCAGCTACCTGTGGTCGCACCTCTACGGCAACTACAACGGCGAGGCTTCGATCGGCGAGTTCGCGTATCCGGGCGGCGGCCAGACCGACCCCGGCATCAACGCCGACTACGACTACCCGCTCTTCCTGAAGAACGCCTACGGAAACCTCGCTCTCGACCGGAGACACCAGTTCCGGCTGGACGGGGCGTACTCGATGCCGTTCGGCCTGACGGTCGCGCTCGGCGCCCACCTGCGCTCCGGCACGCCGCTGTCCGAGTACGGCTACTTCAACAGCGGGTACGGCGCCGAGGGCTACCAGGTCGTCCCGACCGGCAGCGCCGGCCGGTTGCCCTGGAATTACGACTTCAACCTTTCGGCGTCCTACCAGATCAGGTTCAGCGGAATGACCGCGACGCTGATCCTCCAGGGGAACAACCTCTTGAACATCCAGGAGGTCCTGGGCCGGAACCAGGACTGCACGCTCGCGCCCCCCTCGACCGGGAACCCGGTGACGAACTGCTCGGTCGTGACGAACCCGACGGCCGCGAACCCGGACTATGGTCTCGTGACGTGGAGGAGCCCGGGGCGGATCGTCAAGTTCGGAGCGCGCGTCAGCTTCTGATCACCCTCATCCGGTTAGACTCGAGGGGAAGCCACTCGGCTTCCCCTTTTTTCTTGCCATGAGACGCCCGCTTCTCCTGCTCTGCGGGGCCGCGCTGCTCTCGGGGTCCGCGCGCCTGCCCGGCGCCGGAGACCCGGGGCAGGCGGCCCCATCCCCGAAGGCCGCGCGCGCACGGCCGCGCGTCATCCTCGTCGGGTGGGACGGCGCTGACTGGAAGCTCCTCGACCCGCTCCTCCGGGCCGGGCTCCTCCCGAACCTCGCCGCGCTCGTCGCGAAGGGCCGCACGTGGAACCTCGACACGTACCAGCCGATGGCGTCGCCGCTCATCTGGACGACGCTCGCGACGGGACGGTCGCCCGTCGACCACGGCGTCGCGGACTTCCAGGAGCTCGACCCGAAGACGCGCGCGCGGCTTCCGATCTCGGGCTGGTCGCGGAAGGTGCCTGCCGTCTGGAACGTCGCGAGCGACAAGGGGCTCAAAGTCGGCGTCGTCGGCTGGTGGGCGACGTGGCCTGCCGAGAAGGTCAACGGCTTTTTCGTCTCGGATCGTGCTTCGCCGGTCCTCTTCCCGTCCGACGTCCTGAACGCCTCGCCGGCGCTCACCTGGCCCGAGGGAATCGCCGAGGGGGTCCGCCTCGTCGCGCAGCGCGACGGGACGCCGGGCTTCGATGACGTCGCGCGCGCCCTCCGTGTCACGAAGGCGGAATTCGACGCCGCAGTTTCCGCCGGGAAAGGTCTCTCGGATCCGGTCACGGGCTACCAGAAGATCCTCGGATCCACGCGCGTTTACGCGCGGACGGCGCTCGAGCTCTACGACCGCGAGAAGCCCGACTTCCTGATGGTCTACTTCGAGGGGACCGACGAGATCGGGCACCTCCTCGCGCGCTACAGCCCCCCGAGGCTCCCGAACGTCTCCGAGGAGGAGTTCCGGAAGTACGAAGGCGGCGTCAACGCGTACTACGAGGAGGCCGACCGGATCCTCGGCGAGTTCATGAAGCGCTCCGAGAGCGCCGGCGGGAATCTCGTCCTCGTCTCGGACCACGGCTTCAAGTGGGGCGCCGACCGGCCCTCGTCCTCCTCGTCCCTCCAGTTCGACACGGCGTTCCTGTGGCACGAGTCGCCCGGGATCCTCGCGGCGGAAG
>DATKLW010000187.1:0-3697 GCA_035542215.1 Thermoanaerobaculia bacterium
GGCGGCCGTGGGTGACGGAACGGCGGGAGGCGTCGGCGACGCGGCCGGCGGCACCGCCTGCGCGGGGGCGGGCGTCGCGGCTGGAGGCGCGGCCGTCTGCCCCGCGGCGGTCGCCGCGCAGAACGTCAAGCCCATCAGCCACTTCGAGCTCGTGCTCGGGCCCATCAATCCCCCGCTTCTGTCGGAATCCCGGCCGAATTATAGACTTGGCGAGGCCGGAACCTCCCGAGAGCTCTTTTCGTTTCAGCCGGAGAGGACCGATGGCGTCAGCCCCGCACCCCGATGCCGAGCTCGTGGCCCGCTGTCAGCGCGGCGACGACGGAGCCTGGGCGGACCTCGTGGCGGCCTACGGGAAGAAGGTCTACGGCATCGCCTGGCACATGACGTACGACCGCGCCGAGGCTGAGGAGCTGACGCAGGACTGCTTCCTGAAGGTCTGGCAGAACCTCGACCGCTACGAGCCCACGGAGGCCTCCCTGCTCGCCTGGATCGCGGCGCTCTCCCGCAATCTCTGCATCGACCACTACCGGCGCCGCCGGCGCGAGAAGGGCTTCTCGTTCCTCTCGGACGACGCCGTGTCGACGCTCCTCCCGTCCACCGACGACCCGCAGGCCGACGCGGTGCGGCGCGAGCGCGTCCGGCTCCTCCTCGACGCGATTGCCGAGCTCCCGGACGAGCTCGCGGAGGTCGTGATCCTCCGCGACCTCGATGGCCTGGAGTATCGCGAAATCGGCTGCCTCCTCAAGCTCGCCGACGGGACCGTGAAGTCCCGCCTGAACCGGGCGCGGATCGAGCTCGCCCGCGTCGTCAGGGCGCGCGTCGGGGCCGGCGACGACGGCCGCTCGCTCTACACGCCGTTCGGCACGCGGACCGGAGCGGCCACGGGAGGCGCGGGATGACGTCCGCCGCCTGCCGGTCCTTCGAGCAGAGCCTCCTCGCCGCGCTCGACCGCGAGCCGGAGGCGCCGGCGGCGGCCGCGCGCGCCGCGGCCGGGGGCGACCCGCACGCCGCCGCGTGCGCGGAATGTTCCGTGCTCGCGGCTCTCGTCGCGGGGCAGATGGACGTCTTCGCCTTCCTCGCGCGGCCGGTTCCTTCCGAGGCGCTCCTCGCGCGTCTCCTCGAAGAGCCGGGGGACGCCGAGACGCGGCAGGCGGCGGCGGAGGTTCTCGCCTTCCTGACGCCGGGCGCGCTCGCGAAGCCCGAGCCGTCCGACGCGCTCCTCGCGCGCCTGAACGGCCTCTCCGACACGGCCTCCGCGGCCCCGGCCGGCGCGAACGTCCGACGCGGGGTCTTCGCGCGCCTTCGTCCGGTCGTGACGGACTGGAGGTTCGCGGTCACGGCCGCCTACGCGGCGTCGATCCTCGTCTTCGCGCTCCTCCGCGTGGACCCGATGGCCGCCGCGCGCGGCGCCGCGACGGATCTGACCGCCGTCGGCGAGCGCGCCCTCACGGACGCGCGCGTCGCCGCGGTGAAGCGCGTCGAGGACAGCGCGATCGGGCGCTACGCGGCGCCCCTCACGAAGCGTCTCGACTATCGCGTCTACCGCGCGATCGTCGCGGGCCGCGCCCGCGCGGCGGCGTATTCCCAGCTCGTGTTCGAGACGGTCTTCGGCAGCACCGTCGAGACCACGCGGACCGCCGCGACGTCCGGGGCGGAACCTTCTCCACACGTGCAACGTTCCTGAAGGCAAGGTGAGAACGATGAGCGATACGAATCAGACCCCTCAGACTCCTCCGTCGGCGTTCCCCTCCGCGCCGCCTCCCCCGCCGCCCGTGGCCTTCGGTCCGGCGGCGCCGGCACGCGCGGAGCTGCCGCCCGGCATGAAGAACCCGGGCGCGGCGGGCGTCCTCGGGATCATCCCGGGGCTCGGGCATCTCTACCTCGGCCTCATGCAGCGAGGCGCGGTTCTGTTCGGGATCTGGGTGGTCCTGATCACTCTCGCGAGCCACCAGCGGCACGACGGCCCGTTTCCCGGAATCCTGATCCCGTTCTGGATGGTCTTCTCGATCATCGACGCCGTGCAGCAGGCCAAGGCGATCAACGCGACCGGCTCGCCCGTGCCCGGGATTCTCGGTGAAGACAAGCAAGTCAAGGTGAGCGGCAGCCTCACGGCCGGCATCCTCCTCGTCCTCGTCGGCGGTTTTCTGCTCCTCTCGAACTTCGTGACGATCGACCTGTCGTTCCTCGTCGACTGGTGGCCCGCGCTCCTCGTCCTCTTCGGCGCGTGGCAGATCTTCAGCTACTGGAAGGGCAGGCAGGACCAGGCAGGGCCCGGGGTCTAGTCGCCGAGGGACGTCACGAGGACGATCGTCTTCGTGACGATCTCCCCGCTCCGAGGATCGAGGAGATGGTCCTCGATCGCGATCTCGAGGGCTCCGTCGGCGCGGTTCCACCGCGCCGACCTTCCTCTCTGGCCCGCCGCCTTCGCGACGACGGACGGGTCGCCCTTGATCGCGCCGGTCCGGATCCCTTCCGCGAGGTCGGCCTCGAGGTTCCGGACCGCGAAGTTGAACCGTGCGTCCTTGACCTCCCGCTCGTAGAAGGCTACGGCCTCGTCGAGCGTCTTCGGGGTCGTGAGCACGACGACCTTCAGCCTTTCAAGGCGCTTCCGGATCTCCTTCTTCTCGGCCGACGAGTGCGACGCGTCCGCGTCGAGCTGCTGAAGGGCGGCCTTCGTCTCGGCGGCGGCGCGGTCCGCGTAAATCTCCGTGAAGACCTGGTCCACGGCGCCGTCCGGAGGCAGCGGGATTCCGGCGATCGGCGAGGCGGCGAGGAAGAGGAGGGCACCGATGAGCGGCGTCATGGCCCTATTCTAGGATCCGTCGCGCCTCTTCACGACGATCTCGGCGGGCGCGCCCTTCACGTACCTGAGCGAGCACTCCGCGAACCCCTCGCACGCGAGGCAGACCGGGTCTTTGTCGCCCTTGAAGTCGACCGGCTTGCAGATCTTCACGCCCGGGACGACGAGCGTCCGGAGCTCGGCCTCGAACTCGCGCTGGCGCGGAGGCGGGTCGCCGCCTCGCGTCGCGCGCCGGAGCTCCTCGACCCTCGGGAACAGCTCGCGGTTGCGGCGGTCGAGGGCCGCGTCGGCGCGCACGGCGCCGGCCGTCTTCACGGCGACCACAGCCGCCTTCGCCGCCTTCCGCGCCTTGAACCTCCCGTGATGACGGATCCAGAAGAACAGGAACCCGGCCCCAGCGCCGGCCACGGTCACGAAGCCCGCCCCCGGCTGTCCCGCAAGAGTCGCCTTCAGGAAGTCCCAGCCGAGCATGCCCGCCGCGAGCCACGCGAGCCACTTCACCTTCACGGGAATCACGAAGAACATCAGGAACTGCATGTCGGGAAAGAGGTACGCGTACGCGAAGAGCATCGACGCTCCCGTGATCACGCCTCCCGAGGCGAGAGCAGTCCCGGTGACGAGCGCGGCGAGGGACGCGCCGAGCGTCGAGGTGAGCCAGAAGACCGCGAATTCGCCGGTGCCCCACTCGGCCTCGAGCGCCGCGCCGAGGATGTAGAGGATGAGCGTCCCGAAGAACAGCCCGAACGGCTCGGCGTGGAGGAACTGGTACGTGACGAAGGTCCAAGGCTGCGCGAGCGCCGTCCGCGGATCGAACGCGAAGAGCCCGACCGTCTGCTCGGGGTTCATCTTCAGAAGGAAGAAGAAGATGAAGTGAAAGCCGCAGAGCGGGAGCGTGAG
>DATKLW010000188.1:0-17171 GCA_035542215.1 Thermoanaerobaculia bacterium
GATGGGCGACGAGCTCGAGCGCTTCCTTCGTGAGGATCGCGTCCGTGGCTTCGGGCGCGCGTGAAAGGACCTGGATGCCGTCCATAGGGGGCCTCCGAAGGTGCGGATTATGGAGCGCCGGGGCCTCGCTGGCGGCGACTCTCGGTGGGCGGCCTTTTTGCATCGCCCCGGTGCCGTCCTGTCGACCGTCCGCTGGAGGAGACCGCATGAGCCTTCGCCCCGCCCGCGCCGCATCCGTCGCCGCTCTTGCTTTTCTCGTCGCCGTCTCCGTCGGGGGACGGGCACGGGCCGCCGAGGGACCTCTCGTCCGGCCGGCGCCCGCCGGTCTGTCCGGCGTCTGGACGCTCGATCTCGCCCTCAGCGACGACCCCGCCGAGAAGATGAGCGAAGCGGCCGAGAGCCACCGCGGCAGCCGAGGAGGCGGAGGCGGCGGGCGGGGCGGCTTCGGAGGCGGAGGGGGACGCGGCGGCTTCGGCGGGGGAGGCCGCGGCGGTTACGGCGGCGGGCGCGGGGGAAGCGGAGGCGGTGGCGAGAGCGGAGGGGCGGCCCGCGATCCCGGCGAGTCGTCCGGCACGCCGAACGAGATGCTCTGGGACGTGCACCACCTCGTCGTGACGGATGGCCTCGACAAGGATCCGAAGTTCGTCGTCGAGATGGGCGACGGCTCGAACAGGACTCTCTTCACGGACGGCCGGAAAGTCGAAATCGAGGAGGCGACGGGCACGACGACGATTCACGCGAAGCGCAAGAGCGGGAAGATCGTCGTGGATACGGAGTACCCGAACGGGCGCGAGGTCGTCGAAACCTGGGAGCTCCTCGCGAACCCGCGCCTTCTCGTGGTGACGACGAAGATTTCCGGCAAGCGCGGGAACTTCACGTTCAAACGCGTCTGGGATCCGGAGGTCGACCCGGCCCCGGCGCCCGTCGCGCCCGCGCCGGCCCCGCCCGCGTCGGGCGCCGCCGGTCACTGAACCGGGAGGACGGACCGCTCAGCCCCACCAGGAATCGTCGTCGGGCTTCTCTTCCTTCGGCAGGCCGAAACGGTCGCCGCGGAACTGGGCCTCGTCGTCGCAGAGCTCGACGGGGAGCCCGCTGTCCATCACGACCTCGAAGACGGCCAGCGCCAGCTTCGACGCTTCCGTGCGGGAGCCCTCGCGGTAGTAAAGAATGCGGGTCTTTTTCTTCTTCAGGCCGGGCAGCGCCTTTTTCAGGGCCGCGAGCGTCACCGGGCGGTCGTCGAGGAGGACGCGGCCCGAGCGCTCGACCTTCACCCGGGACACGGGGGGGATCGCCATGCTCGTCTCCGGCGCCATTCTCTCCGGCGCCGGCCCCGGAGGGAACCGTGCCTCTGCATCAGGCGTACCGGATCGGGACTTTCGGGCTGATGCACGTGATTCATCGTCGCCGCCCCGAACGGGCCCCCACGTTGCAAGCACGAGGCGCTCCGTGCGCGGGCTGCGGGGCCCGTGAGGGGTGTTCCCTCGTGGGGAGGCGCCCATGTTCGTTCGAAATGTCATGAAGAAGACGGTCGTGACCTGCAAGGAGAAGGACACGCTCAAGCACTGCGCGGACCTCATGCGCGACTGGAAGATCGGGATGCTCCCGGTCGTCGACGGCAAGCAGCAGCTCGTCGGCATCCTGACCGACCGCGACCTCGTCGTGCGCGGCATGGCCGAGAACCGCCCGCTCTCGACCGAGGCGAAAGCCGTGATGACGACGCGGCTCATCACGTGCCGGCTGGAAGACGAGCTCTCGTTCGCCGAGGAGCGGATGGCGGCCGAGCGCAAGTCGCGGATCGTCGTCGTCGACGAGAACCGCCACGTCGTCGGCGTGATCAGCCTCTCGGACATCCCGCTCGCCGAGGAGGGCGCGCGGGCGGCCGAGCTCCTCCATGAGGTCGCGCGGCGCGAGGCGTCGCCGCGGACCGAGCGCCACTGAGGGAACCGGCCTCCGGCTCTAGGCCGCTTTCCCCTCCAGCATCCGCGGCAGCGTCGACGCGTCGACGAGGCCCTTCGCGCCGTAGAGCGCGGGCAGGACCTTCTCCGGCGCGTGCTCGCGCCGGAGCTTCGCGACGAGATCGGTGCCGGCGCGGTACGCGGGAAGGTACATCCGTCCGAGGAGCGGGTGCCGCCCCCACGCGCCCGAGAGCTTGTCCGCCCGCTCTCTCGAGACGAGGAACTCGTTCCGGAGCGTCGCGGCGACCTCGGCCTGGGGCAGCTTCTCCCTCCACGTCAGGTACGACGAGTGGTTCTTCGCGTCGTCCTGCAGGAGCGCGAGGAGAACGCCGATCCGGAGGTCCGCGTCGGGAAGGTCCTCGACCTCCGTGACGCCGTGCGCGACGAGGACGCCGTTGTTCGCGATCCCCTCGAAGAGGACGGCCGCGCGCGTGTTCATCGTGAGGACGGACGCCTCGAAACCCGCGAGCCCGCGGACGAAGAGGTCCTGAAGGTACGCGAACGTCGTGACGTGGCCGGGGACGACCTCGTGGCTCACGAGCTGCTGGAACTCCGGCACGGAGATCTGGAGCGAAGCGTTCAGCTCGTATGTCGCCTCGTACTCCGGCGACCCGTCCGCCCGGCGCGCGTGGCCGAGGTAGTTCATGGAGCCGGAGAACCACGCGTTCTCGATCGCGAGGAACTTCACGTTCGCCCGCGGGACGCGTGCGAGCTCCTTCGGAAGGAAGGGGAGGAGGTTCTTCGCCGCGAGCGCGTCGTAGTGCGCGATGAAGGCGTCTCCGAGCGCCGGGATCGACTTGCCGGGAACGAGCCGCTCGTGCCGCCACGCGTCCACCGCGGCGAGCAGCGACTCCGATCCGCTCGACGCATACCCGGCGGCCTTCAGGAGGTCCGCGACCTGGCGTCTCTTTTCCTCGGGCTTCGACGGTTCGGGCGCCGTCCCGGTGATCGTCCTGACGCAGCGGTCGTACGGCACCTCCGGCCCGCGGCCGAGGATCTCCATGCCGAGGTCCCACATGACCTCGCTGCAAAGCCCGAGCCCTTCGAGGTACGCCCCGCGCAGGCCGCCCGCCTTGCGCCCGCCCTCGATCACGCGCGCGATCGCGCCCTTCACGTCCACCGCGGCGACGTACGCCTCGACGGACGCCCTGTCGGGCGCCTTCGCGCCGACGCCGCCCGTCTCGCGCAGCTTCGCGGCCGCCGGGTGCGTGTACGCGGCGGGAAGCGGCTCGTCCGAGAACCAGCAGTCCGCGATGAACCGGCCCGTCCCCGACGGGTTCATGACGTCCCCGCCCCAGAGCGTGTCGATTCCGATGAGCGCTTCGGCGGTGGCGGCGTCGAGTCCCTTCAGAGACGAGCTCGGCATGTTCAGTCCTCCCTGACGTTTCGGGTCGAATCGATCCAGAGGTAGAGGCAGAGGCCGACGAAGAAGACGATCGAGACGCCCTGCGAAACGGCTTCATTCCCGTAGAACGGCGTCCGGATGTTGTCCTCCCGGTACCACGAGAAGAGCCGCAGCGCCGCGCCGAAGACCCCGCCGAGGGCGCCGCCCGCCATGAGGCCCGAGGCGATCACGATCGCCCGCTCGCGCATCGTGCGGCCCGCGGCGCCGCCCTTCCGGACGGACTTCCGCGTGACGTAGTAGGAGAGGATCCCTCCGACGAGAGCGGGAGTGTTGAGCTCGAGCGGCAGGTACATCCCGAGGGCGAAGATCAGGGGCGGCACCTGGAGCATCTCCATGACGATGGCGATCACGGCGCCCGTCCCGAAGAGGGTCCAGGCGATGGGCTGGTGGTTCATGAAGGTCTCCACGAGCGCCTTCATGATCGAGGCTTGCGGCGCCGCGAGGATCTCCCGCACGTCCCCGGGAGCCGCTTCGCCGAACTGGTAGACCTTCGCGAGAAGGACGATCGTCACGCCGGCCGCGATTGCCGACGCGAGGACGCCCCAGAACTTCACGCGCTCCTGGGCGGCGGGCGTCGAGCCGAGCCAGTAGCCCGTCTTGAGGTCCGTGATCATCTGGCCGGAGACGGAGAGCGCCGTGCAGACCATCCCGGCGAGCGCCATGACGAAGAACATTCCCGTCGTTCCGGAGAGGCCGAAGCGCAGGAGCACTACGGACGAGACGATGATCGTGAGCATCGTCATTCCGGAGACGGGATTGCGCGCCGTGGTGGCGATCGCGTTTGCCGCGACCGAGGCGAAGAAGAAGGAGAAGACGAGCGCGAGAGCGAGGGCGATCGCGGCCGCGGCGAGAGTCGAGTCGAGCGTCGCGAAGAAGACGCCGGTCACGAGCGCGGCGAGGATCGTCCCGACGAGGATCGCCATGACGGACACGTCGCGATCCGTCCGCTCGTCGGCGGCGCCGGCGCCGGCGCGGAACGCCTTTGCCGCGATCCCGAACGAGCCCGCGACGATCTTCAGCGACTTCAGGATCCCGAAGATCCCGGCCGTCGCGATCGCGCCGACGCCGATGAGGCGGACGTACTTGCCGTAGATCGCGGCCGCCGTCATCTGGGAGATCGGAACCGTGCCCGGGTAGACGGCCTCGGGCACGTGGCGGCCCACCATCCAGAGAAGCGGAACGAGGATGAAATTCGCGAGGAAACCGCCCGCGCAGAGGAGGGTGGACGCGCGCAGGCCCATGACGTAGCCGAGGCCGAGGATGAAGGAGATCGCGTCGAACTTCACGATGACCTTCGCCTTCTCGGCGGCGTCCTTCATCACGGGGAGGAACTGGAAGTCGACGTATTCCTTCCAGACCTGGAAGGTCGTCACGAAGAAATCGTAGATCCCCGAGATGATCGTCGCCTGGACGAGGAGCTTCGCCTGGGCGCCGCCCTTCTCGCCGGTCACGAGGACCTCCGTGATCGCGGTCGCCTCCGGGAACGGGAACTTCCCGTGCATCTCGCGGACGAAGTACCGCCGGAGCGGGATGAGGAAGAGGACTCCGAGGCAGCCGCCCGCGAGGCAGATGAAGATCGTCTGCACCGGATGCGGGTGGAGGTTGAGCGCGTAGAGCGCGGGGAGCGTGAAGATGGCCCCCGCGACGACGCCGCCCGCGACGCCACCGATCGTCGTGATGATCACGTTCTCGAGGAGGTGCGACCGGCGCGTGTAGAAACGGGCGAGGCCGATCGCGAGGATCGAGATCGGGATCGCGGCCTCCATGACCTGCCCGACCTTGAGGCCCGAGTACGCCGAGGCGACCGTGAAGACGACGCAGAAGAAGATCCCCCACCCGACGGAGCGCCACGTCGCCTCCGGCGGGTTCAGCGCGGCCGGCACGACGGGGGCGTACGTCTCGCCCGGCGCGAGCGGCGCGTACGCGTTCTCGGGCAGCGACTTCGTTTCGGAAGCGTCCATCGGTCCTCCGGTCGGGGGATCTTGTCAGAATCCTGCTAGCGCTCCGCGTACAGCGCGTCCAGGAGGGGCTTGTAGCGCTCCTCCACGACCTTCCGCCGCACCTTCATGCTCGGCGTCAGCTCGCCCGTCGCGACGCTCAGCTCCCGGGGCAGCACCGCGAACTTCCGCACGGCTTCGTGCGGCGCGAGGCCTTCGTTCACCTTCTCGACGTGGCGGCGCAGGAGCGCGAGGAGGCGCTCGTTCTTCACGAGCTCCCCGTGCGGGACGTCCTCGAGGTCGTTTGCCTGAGCCCAGGCGCGGAGCTCCTCGTCCGACAACGCGAGGAGAGCCGTCCCGTAGTTGCGCCCCTCTCCGTGGAAGATCGCGTTCGCGATGAGCGACGTTTCCAGCATGAGCCGGCCCTCGACGCGCGCCGGCGCCACGTACTTCCCGCTCGACGTCTTCACGAGGTCCTTCTTGCGGTCCGTGATCGCGAGAAAACCGTCCGCATCCAGCGTCCCGACGTCTCCCGTGTGGAACCAGCCCTCCGCGTCGATCGCGGCGGCGGTGTCGTCCGGCAGCCCGCGGTAGCCGCGCAGGAGGCCCGGGCCGCGCAGGAGCACCTCGCCGTCGTCGGCGGTCTTCACGTCCATCCCGGGCAGGATCGTCCCGACGGTGCCGACGCGATTCGCCCACGGCCGGTTGAAGAACGTCATCGCCGCGGACTCCGTGAGCCCGTAGCCCTCGCAGACCACGATCCCGCACGCGGAGAAGAAGTCCGAAAGGCCGCGCGGCAGCGCAACGCTCCCGCAGAAGAAGAATTTCAGTCGCGTTCCGAAACGCGCGCGGATCTTCGAGAAGACGAGGCGGTCCGCAGCGCGGTACTTCGCCTCGAGGAGAAGGCCGACCGGCCGGCCGGCCTGCCGCCGGCGCACGACCGCGAGGCCGACGTCCACCGCCCATTTGAAGATCGCCGCTTTCACGCCGCCTTCGGCGAGCGCCTTGCGAATGACCTTCGCGCGCGCCTGCTGGAAGATGCGCGGCACCGCGCACACGAACGTCGGGGACAGGGCGGCCATGTTTTCGCCGATCCGGTCCAGCCGCCCGTCGATCGCGGTGGGGAAGCCCATCTGGACGCCGAGAGTCAGGCACATCTTCCCGAAGACGTGCGCGAGCGGCAGCCAGAGGAACTGCAGGTCCGAAAAGCCGATCGTCTGCGTCGTCTCGACGGCCGAGGCCTGGAACATCCAGCAGGAGTTCGGCAGTTCGACGCCTTTCGGCCGGCCCGTCGTGCCGGACGTGTAGATCACGGCCGCGAGGTCCTCGGCCTTCACGGCCGCCGCCGCCGACTCGAAAGCGCCGGGGTGTGCCGCGTCCCACGTCCGGCCGAGCGCCTCGAGCGCCGCGAGCGGCGTCGCGCCCTCGGGGAGCGAGTCGGGAGCGTCGACGACGACGACGTGGCGAAGGTCCGGAAGCGCGCCGCGGCACTTCAGGACCTTCTTCGCGAGCGCCGCGTTCTCGACGAACACGACGGGCGCGCCAGAGTCCTTGAGGATGAACTCCGTGTCCTCCTCGGTCGACGAGGGGTAGATCGTCGCGGTCGCGCCGCCCGCGCATCCGATCGCGAGGTCCGCGATCGCCCACTCGACGCGCGTCGACGACGCGATCGCGACGCACGCGCCCGGCTTCAGGCCCGAGGCGAGGAGCCCGCCCGCGATCTCGCGGACGCGCGAGAGCACGTCGCGCCACGTGAGCGTCTTCCAGTCCCTTCCTTCGGGGTAGAGGAACGCGGGCGCGTCGGGGGTCGCCCCGACGCGATTGAGGAGCAGCTCGGGAATCGTGCGTGGAGCCAAGGCAGAGCCCTCCAGAGTGCAATCCTGCGCCAGGGACCGGCGCCGGGCCCTGATTCAGGGGCTTCATACGCTGGAGGGTCGGGTCGTGCTGCATCCAGAGGGCTTACGGCCGCCCGCCGGCCGCTGATGCACCTGCTTTGTGGCCCCACCCGCCTCCGTCTCGCATCCTGTAGCCGGAGGGGTGTGTATGCCTCGTTACCGGATCGCGTGGCTTCCCGGGGACGGCGTGGGCGTCGAAGTCATGGACGCGACGCGGAAGGTCCTGGACGCCGTCGGCCTCGACGCCGAGTACCCGCACGGCGACATCGGCTGGGACTTCTGGTGCGCGGAGGGGGACGCCTTCCCCGCACGGACCGTCGAGCTGCTGAAGAACGTGGACGCCGCGATGTTCGGAGCGATCACGTCCAAGCCCTCGAAGGCCGCCGCCGAAGAGCTCGCGCCGGCTCTGAAGGACAAGGGCCTCGTCTACCGCTCGCCGATCGTCCGGATGCGGCAGCTTTTCGATCTCTACGTGTGCCTGAGGCCCTGCAAGAGTTACGCGGGGAACCCGCTCAACTTCAAGGAAGACCTCGACCTCGTCATCTTCCGCGAGAACACCGAGGATCTCTACGCGGGAGTCGAGTTCTCGCCCGTGCCGGTGGAGCTCTCGCAGACGCTCGCGAAGCTCTCGCCTCCGTTCGCGTCTTTCAAGGACCTCCGTCCGGACGATTTCGCGATCTCGTGCAAGGTCAACACGCGGAAGGGCTCCGAGCGCATCGTGCGCGCCGCCTTCGAGTTCGCGAGGACGCACAAGCGGAAGAAGGTCACGATCGTCCACAAGGCGAACGTCGTCCGCGCGTCGGACGGCATTTTCCTCGAAGAGGCCCGCAAGGTCGCGAGGGCGTTCCCGGAGATCGCCGTCGACGAAGCGAACGTCGACGCGATCTGCATGTGGCTCCTCAAGAACCCGAAGAGCTACGACGTCCTCGTCGCCCCGAACCTCTACGGCGACGTCATCTCCGACCTCTGCGCGCAGATGGTGGGCGGCCTCGGGTTCGGCTGCTCGGGAAACATCGGACTGAAGCTCGGCGTCTTCGAGCCGTCGCACGGCTCGGCGCCGAAGTACACGGGTCAGAACAAGGTCAACCCGATCGCCACGATCCTCGCCGCGAAGATGATGCTCGACTGGCTCGGCGAGGGTGCGAAGGGCCGCGCCGTCGAGGCGGCGGTCGCGAAGGTGCTCGCGGACGGCCGGGTCCGCACGTACGACATGGGCGGTACGGCGACGTGCTCCGAGATGGGCGCGGCCGTCGCCCGCGCCCTTCCGAAGGAATGAGAGGAAACACATGAAGAAGAAAACCGGGGGCGCCACCGCCGTCGAGAAGATCCTCGCGCGAGCGTCCGGGAACGAGTTCGTGCGCGCGGGCGACGTCGTCGAGCCGCGCGTGGACCTCGCGATGTCGCACGAGAACGCGGCGCTCGTAATCAACCAGTTCAAGGAGATCTTCGAGGGCACGGGGCGCGTCGCGAAGCCGTGGGACCCGTCCCGGATCGCGATCATCTTCGACCACCGGGTCCCCGCCGAGTCCGCGAAGACGGCCACGAACCAGAAGAAGGTCCGGGCCTTCGTCGCCGAGCACGGGATCACGAAGTTCCACGACGTCCGCGGCGACGTCGGCGGCATCTGCCACCAGATCCTTCCCGAGCGCGGCTACGTGCAGCCGGGGATGGTCGTCGTGGGCACGGACTCGCACACGACGAGCCACGGAGCGCTCGGCGCGTTCGCGTTCGGGATCGGCGCCACGGAAATGGCGAGCGCGTGGGCTCTCGGCGTCGCCCTCAACATCGAGGTTCCCCGCACGATCCGTGTCCGGGTGACGGGCCGGTTCGGGAAGCACGTCGGCCCGAAGGACCTGATCCTCCACCTCATCGGGATCCTCAGCGCGCAGGGCGCGAACTTCCGCGTCCTCGAGTTCACGGGCGAAACGATCGCGAACCTCTCGACGTCCGGGCGGCTCGTGCTCTGCAACATGTCCGTCGAAGCGGGCGCGACCGCCGGCATCGTGCCGGGCGACGCGGAGACGGTCCGCTACCTGCGCGAGGAGGCCGGCTTCACCGGTCCGATCGACCTCGTCACGAGCGATCCGAACGCGACGTACGAGCGGACCGTGGAGATCGACGTCTCGGCGCTCGAGCCGGTCGTCGCCTGCCCGCACACGGTCGACAACGTCAAGCCGGTCTCGGCCGTAGCGGGCAAGTCCGTGCAGCAGGTCGTGATCGGCTCGTGCACGAACGGCCGGCTGGAGGACCTCGCCGAGGCCGCCGCGATCGTGAGGGGAAAGCACGTGGCGGAGGGGACGCGCATGCTCGTGTTCCCGGCCTCCGCAAAAATCTGGGCCGAGGCGCTCAAGCTCGGCTACCTGTCGGACTTCATGGCCGCGGGCGCGGTCGTGATGAACGCGGGCTGCGGCCCGTGCCTCGGCGTCCACGAAGGCGCGCTCGGCGACGGCGAGGCGGCGATCTCGACCACGAACAGGAACTTCAAGGGGCGCATGGGCAACCCCGGCGCCGAGGTCTACCTTTCGTCACCCGCAGTCGCGGCGGCGTCGGCGCTGACGGGAGTCATCACCGACCCGCGGAAGGAGAGCTGACATGGCCCGTGCGAAGAAGTCCGAGACGGCGAAGCCCCGCAAGCTCGAGTCGACCCGCGTGATCCTGAGCCTCGGCGACGACGTCTCGACGGACCTCATCTACCCGGGACGCTTCATGGCGACCGTCCTCCCCACGGAGACGCCGGCCCTCGCGTTCGCGGACCATCCGGCCTTCCAGGCGCTCGTGAAGGCGAAGTCCATCCCGAAGGGCGCCGTGATCGCGGGCGGAGAGAACTTCGGCTGCGGCTCGTCCCGCGAGCAGGCCGCGTCGTGCCTCAAGGGCCTCGACGTCGTCGTCGTCGCGCGCAGCTTCGCGCGCATCTTCCTGCAGAACGCGATCAACCTGGGGCTGAAGGTCGTTACGGCGCCGGGCTTCGCGGCGGACGAGGGCGACGAGATCGTCTTCGAGGGCGGCGGCGTCGAAAACCGCACGAAACGCACCGCGTTCGACATCGTCCCGCTCCCGCGGGCGCGCCAGTCGATCATCGACGCGGGCGGCCTGATCGCGTTTACGCGGACGAGGCTGATGGCAAAGGCCTGACGCGGGGGATATTCTGGCCCCGGCAGAGGGGCCAGCATGACCGGTTCATCTTCACGTCCGGCGCCCGGGGCGGCGCCAGCGGCCTTCGTCTTCGCGGGCGGGCGCGAGCCGCACGCGGCGCGCGCGAAGGCGATTCTCAGGAGCCACGCCGAGATCCGCAGGCTCGCGGGGCGCAACCCATGGAGCGCCGTCCTCATCGCCGCGCTCGTCGCCTTCCAGACCGCGGCCGCGTGGCTCCTCTCGGGGCTGAGCGTCTGGGTCATCCTCCTCGCGGCGTGGCTCGTCGGCGCGTTCGCGAGCCACGCGCTCTGGGTCCTCATCCACGACTGCGCGCACAACCTCGTCGTGAAGAGCGGCCCGTGGAACAAGGTCTTCGCGATGGCTGCGAACCTGCCACACCTTTTTCCGAGCGCGGTGTCGTTCCAGAAGTACCACCTCAAGCACCACGCGTTCCAGGGCGTCTACGAGCTGGACGCCGACCTTCCGAACCGCTGGGAGGCGCGCCTCGTCGGGCACTCGGCGCCGGCGAAAGCGCTGTGGCTCCTCTTCTTCCCGTTCTTCCAGCTCTCCCGCCCGCCGCGCCTCAAGGAGATCTCGCTCTTCGACGGCTGGGTCGTCGTGAACATCGTCGTCCAGCTCGCCTACGACGCGGCGGTCCTCTTCTTCCTCGGCCCGAAGGCGCTCCTTTTCCTCGGGGCGGCGTTCTTCTTCTCCGTCGGCCTCCACCCGCTCGGCGCCCGCTGGATCCAGGAGCACTACCTCGTCCACGGCACGGACCAGGAGACGTCGAGCTACTACGGGATCCTGAACGTGCCCGCGCTCAACGTCGGGTACCACAACGAGCACCACGACTTCCCGTGGGTGCCGTGGCACAGGCTGCCGCTCGTCCGGCGGGCCGCCCCGGAGGCGTACGACACACTCGCCTTCCACCGCTCGTGGACGAAGCTCCTGCTCCGATTCCTGTTCGATCCGCGGATCTCTCTCTTCTCGCGCGTCGTGCGCGCCGACCGCGGCGGCATTTCCGTGGTTCTCGCGGAGGCGAGAGTCGCCGCGCCGGTCAGTGCGCCGGCGCCGGCAGGAGCCTGAGCGTCCGCTCGTCGAAGAGCGGGATGTCCTGACCGACGCGGACGAAGAGGAAACGCCGCGCCGGGCTCGCCGGGTGCGTTTCCCAGTACTGGATGCCGTCGGGCGCCGTACCCCAGTCGCCGCAGGGCGGATCGCCGACCTCGTTCGGATCGGCCTTCTTCTTGAGCTCGTTCGCGTACGCGGCGTCCGGCTCGAACGTGAGCCGCTTCACCCCGGCGGGCGGCTTGCCGCCGTCACGGTAGGCGGCCTCCACGCACCGGCCGTGGAAGAACTTCGGGGTCTTCTCCGCCCAGACGCGCCCGACGCCCGCTTCGGGCGTCTCGCCGTCCTTGAGGTCGAAGACCTCGACGACGGGCTCGGGCTTGCCGCCGTCCGAATACCGCATCAGGAGCGCGTTCTTCTCGAGCAGGAAGTCGATCTTGCGGAACCCGTAATCGCAGCGCTCGGCCCAGACCTCGAGGCCGACGGAGGCATCCGAGAGCTTCACCCACGCGCAGCCCTTGTCTGCCTTGCGCGACGGCTTGCCGGCGGGCTTCGGCGCGTCCTTCGCGGGGGCGGACGCGGCGGGAACGGCGAGGAGGAGGCCAGCGAGCGCGGCGGCGGCCGGAAACTGGAGCGTCTTCATGGGGTCGGGAGTGTAGCCGCGCCCGATTCCCGCAGCCCTTCCGGCGCGGGCGCCCCCGCGTACAGGCTCTCGAGGACGTCGCGATACCGCTCCTCGACGACGCGCCGGCGGACCTTTAGGCTTGGCGTGAGCTCGCCGGTCTCGACCCTGAACTCCGCGGGCAGGATCGCCCACCGGCGGATGGCCTCGTAGCGCGCGAGGTGCGCGTTCACGTGCTCGACGTGCCGCCTGACGAGGTCGACGATGCGGGGGTCGCGCACGAGGTCCGCGTACGAGGCGCCGCCCGTCCCCTCGGCGCGCGAACGCGCGAGGAGCTCCTCCTCGGACAGCGTGATGAGCGCGGTGCAGAAGCGGCGCCCTTCGCCGTGCAAGAGCACCTGGCTGATGACGGGCGTCTCGAGCTTCAGCTTGCCCTCGACGTGCTGCGGCGCGACGAATTTCCCGCCCGACGTCTTGATCATGTCCTTCTTGCGGTCCGTGATCACGAGGTGCCCTCCCTCGTCGAGGACGCCGATGTCGCCCGTGTGGAGCCAGCCCTCGGGATCGAGGGCCCGCGCAGTCTCCTCGGGCAGACCAAAGTACCCGCGCATGACGCCTCGGCCGCGCAGGAGGATCTCGCCGTCCTCGGCGAACGAGACCTCCATGCCCGGGATCGGGATGCCGACCGTGCCCCAGCGGTTCCGGTCGGGGAGGTTCGAGACCGTCATCGCCGTCGACTCGGAGAGGCCGTAGCCCTCGAGGATCGTCACGCCGAACGCGGCGAAGAACTCCGTGAGCTCGCGCTCGAGGGCGACGCTCCCGCAGATGAAGTAGCGGAGGCGTCCGCCGAACCGCGCGCGGACCTTCCGGAGGACGAGGGCGTCGGCGATCCGCCGCTTCGCCGCGAGGAAAAAGCCGACGCGGCGTCCGCTGGCCCGCCGCCGGGCGGCCTCCATGCCCACGCCGAGGGCCCAGCGGAAGATCGCGGCTCTCCCGGGCCCGGCCGCATACGCGTGCTCGAGGATCTTTGCGTGCACCCTCTCGAAGATGCGCGGGACGACGCAGACGAACGTGGGCCTCACGGCCGCGAGGTTCGCCGCGATGCGGTCGGGGCGCCCGTCGACGGCCGTCGGAAACCCGAACCCGATTCCCAGCGTGACGCACACCTTCCCGAAGACGTGCGCGAGCGGGAGCCAGAGGAACTGCAGGTCGTCCGGCCCGAGGAGGCCGAGCGATCCGATCGACTCGACCTCGAAGAGCCAGCAGTCGTGCGGGAGCTCGACGCCCTTCGGGCGGCCGGTGGTCCCGGACGTGTAGATGAGCGTCGCGAGGTCGGACGGCCCCGCGGCCGAGGCCGCGGCGTCGAACCCGCCGGGATGCGCCGCGTCCCACGCCCGGCCGATGGCCGCGAGGTCGAGGAAGGACATCGCACCGCCGGGCAGCCCGTCCGAAGCGTCGAGGAGGATGAGAGGGGGCTCGGCGGTCCGCGCGTTCGCGCCGGCCTGGATCCGCCGGGCCTGAGAGGCGTCCTCGGCGAAGACGATCGAGGCCCGCGAGTCGGACAGGATGAAGGACACATCTTCCTCGGTCGAGACCGGATAGACGGTCGCCGTGACGCCGCCCGCGCAGCCGATGGCGAGGTCCGCGAGGACCCACTCGAGGCGCGTCGAAGAGACGATCGCGACACGGTCCCCCGGCGAGAGGCCGAGAGAAAGAAGACCGCAGGCGACCTCGCGGGCGCGAGCGGCGGTCTCGCGCCAGGTCAGGATCCTCCACGCCCCCTCCTCCGGATAGAGGAACGCGGGTGCGTCCGGCGTCGCCGCCACACGGGAGAGGAAGAGGTCCGCAATCGAACGATACGGAGGAGGCTTCATGCCCGGCCACGAGTCTAGGCCCGGGGCGTCTCTCACGCCGGGGCCGGCCGTGCCATGATCCGCCGTCTCATTGGAAAAGACGGAGGCTGCCCATGGCCGCTCATTCCAGGAAGATCTTCGTTGCTCTTTTCTTCATCTCCTCCGTCCTCGCGGCGTTCTCCGCGCGCGCGCAGGCGCCCGCGGCGACGTCCGCGCCGCCGAAGTACCCGGACTATCCGAGCGAGACTCCGCTGACGTTCACGCCGACGTACGACGGGTGGGACTACGTCCGCCGTGCCGTCGAGATCCCGATGCGCGACGGCGTGAAGCTCCACACCGTGATCCTCGTGCCGAAGGGCGCACTCGGCGGCAAGTCCGCGCCGATGCTCCTGACGCGGACGCCGTACGACGCGGACGCGATGACGAAGAGGGTCGAGAGCGCGCACCTCGGTCCGGCGCTCGACGGCTACGACAACGCCGTCGAGACGATCGTCGAGGGCGGGTACATCCGCGTCGTGCAGGACGTGCGGGGCAAGCACGGCTCCGAAGGCGACTACGTCATGAACCGGCCGCTCCACGGGCCGCTGAACCCGACGCCCGTCGACCACGCGACGGACACGTGGGACACGGTCGACTGGCTCGTGAAGAACGTCCCCGAGTCGAACGGGAAGGTCGGCATCCTCGGGATCTCGTACGACGGCTTCACGCCGCTCATGGCGCTCGTGAACCCGCACCCCGCGCTCAAGTGCTCCGTCCCGATGAACCCGATGGTGGACGGATGGCGCGGCGACGACTGGTTCCACAACGGCGCGTTCCGCCAGATTGGAATGCCGTACTTCTACGACCAGGAAGCGTCGAGGAAGAGCGAGACGAAGTGGTGGTCGACCCACTACGACGAGTACGCCGCGTGGCTCGAGGCGGGCTCGGCGGGGGAGATGGCGCGCCGCCGCGGGCTCGACCAGGTCGGGATGTGGCGGAAGGTCCTCGCGCACCCCGCGTACGACGCGTTCTGGAGAGGCCAGGCGATGGACCGTATCCTCGCCGCACAGCCGCTCAAGATCCCGGTCCTTCTCGTCCACAGCCTCTTCGACCAGGAGGACATCTACGGAGCGCCCGCGGTTTACAGGGCGATCGAGCCGAAGGACGTGAAGAACGACATGGTGTTCCTCGTCCTCGGCCCGTGGTACCACGGGCAGGAGATCCGCGACGGAAGCGCGCTCGGGGCGATCCGCTGGGACTCGGACACGGCGCTCTGGTTCCGGCGGAACGTCCTGACGCCGTTCCTCGACGAGCACCTCAAGGACGGCGCCCCGAAGTCCGGGATCGCGCCGGTGACCGCGTTCGAGACGGGGACGAACACGTGGCGGCGGCTGAACGCGTGGCCCGCGGGCTGCACGGAAGGCTGCGTCACGAAGCCGACGCCGCTCTACCTCGAGGCGGGGCAGAGGGCGGGCTTCGTCGCGCCGAAGGCGGCCGACGCCGCGTACTCGGAGTACGTGTCGGACCCCGACAAGCCCGTGCCGTTCCGGGGACGGCCGTACCCCGCCCCGGCCTACGACAACAACGAGAACTCCTGGCGCACGTGGCTCGCGAGCGACCAGCGCGAGGTCGCGACGCGCACGGACGTCCTCGTCTTCACGACCGACGTCCTGGCGGCGCCCGTGAAGATCGCGGGCGAGCCCGTCGTGAACCTCGTCGCGTCGACGAGCGGGACGGACTCCGACTGGGTCGTGAAGCTCATCGACGTCTGGCCGGACGAGGTCCCGCTCCAGCCCGCGATGGGCGGCTACGAGCTCGCCGTCGCGATGGACGTGTTCCGCGGCCGGTACCGTGAGAGCTTCGAGACGCCGAAGGCGGTCGAGAGCGGCAAGCCGCTCCTCTACAGGTTCACGCTCCCGGACGCGAACCACGTCTTCAAGCCGGGACACCGCATCATGGTGCAGGTCCAGTCGAGCTGGTTCCCGCTCTACGACCGCAACCCGCAGACGTTCGTCCCGAACATCATGACCGCGAAGCCCGGCGACTATGTGAAGGCCACGCAGCGCGTGTACCACGCGCCCTCCCAGGCGAGCTTCGTCGAGCTGCCGGTCGTGACGCCGAACTGAGCGGCGGCGCTCTCGGGCGCGACCGGGCGCATGAACATGCTCTCCGGGTTCCGATTCGCGCGCTCCAACCCTTGACTGCGACTGAGACGCAACCTATGTTACCGACACTCGCGGCGTCGCGTTCTGACGGCGTCGTTCGCGACCCTCTTGCCCAGCGCACACCGAAGGAGGCCGCGGGATGAGACGGATCGGAGCGGCGATGGCCGTACTCTCGACGGTTTCGCCGGTGGCGACGGCCGGCCCGCGAGCATCGGCATGAGCCCCGGGTTCACGCGGGTCCTCGGGTGGCGTCTCGACGCCGACTTCACCAAGGGCGGCGGACGCGTCGTCCAGTTCACTCCGCCGGGCTCCCCGTGCTCGGTCCACTTCGGCGAGAACCAGGACCATGCGCGCTGACATCCTGCCCGGCGCCACGTTTCCCGACTACGAGCTGCCCGACCACACGAGGACCCTGCGCAGGCTCAGTGCCCTGCAGGGGAGAGATCCCCTGATCCTGACGCTTTCGCGTGGCCACTACTGCCCGAAGGAGCACCAGCAGCACCAGGAGCTGGCCGCGTTCTACCCGAGGATCGCCGTGGCGTACACGCAGGTCGCGACGATCTCGACAGATCCGCACCACACGCTCCAGGAGTTCCGAGGGTCGGTCGGAGCGCCATGGACGTTCCTCTCCGATCCGGGCCGGACGGTGCAGAAAGACCTCGACATCCAGGAGTACACCGATCCCGAGCACGACCCGATGATTCCGCACACGCTCGTCCTCAAGCCGGGGCTCGTCATCGCCCGCATCTACAACGGCTACTGGTTCTGGGGCCGCCCCTCGGTCTACGACCTCTGGCAGGACCTGCGTGCCGTGTCGAGCGAGATCCGCCCCGACTGGGACCTGAGCAAGCCGGGACTGCGCGCCGCGTGGGACGCAGGCGACCGCTCGCTCTTCCACGGCTGGGACAGGAAGGCTGCCGGGAAACCTGAGGAGAGACGATGAACGCCGACCCCTTGACCGCTCCTGCCCTCCACGCCACGCGATTGGCGTCTGGCCGTGTTTGATCACGGTCACCACGATCACGCTGGAAGGGGACGCGAACGGCGCGCCGCATCGGGAGCCGGCTTCCTGCGCGAAGAATTTCTCGGGCAGGTACGCGCACCGGATCCTCACGGGCGGCATCGGCTGGGCGGCATCAGTCTCGCGATGGCGGCGGACG
>DATKLW010000189.1:0-34756 GCA_035542215.1 Thermoanaerobaculia bacterium
GGGATCAGCCTCGTCGAAGAGGACGACCGCGTCGGCGGCGGGAAGGACCTCTCCCTTGAAGCGTCCGAAGTCGGCCCAGGAGAAGACGACGAGGACGTCGACGGCGTCCCCCTGTTCGTAGATCGCGTCCGGGCTCATTCGCACCACGCACGAGGACTCGCCGCCCCGGATCTGGGGTCCGTACGCCTCGGTCTTGATGACGTTGAGCCCGTCACGCGCGCCGGCCTGGGACAGGATGTCGCCCATGGTGACGATCCCGTCTCCCCCGGCCCCGACCATCGCGATGGTGAGATCATGTCTCGACATGGCGCACAGGGTCTCTCGGGCGGTCGCGCCCGTCCATGATGCGAACGGATCATAGAATCCCGAGACGCAGTCTCAGGCTGCGGCGTCAGCCCGAGATGAGGCGCGCGAGCGTGTACGCGGCTCCGGACGCGAGCGCGCCCACGAGCACCGTCCGCAGGGCTTCGGCGCCGGCCGGGCGGCCCGTGAGCCGGCCTTTGAAGGCCCCGAAAAGGGCGAGGGCGGCGAGCGTCACGGCGACGGAGGCCGCGAGGGCCGTCGTGATCGCAACGGGGAAGACGTACGGCGCGAGCGGGATCGCCCCGCCCGCGACGTACGAACCGCCGATCGTGAGCGCCGAAACGCGCGCCCGCTTCGGATCCGGCTCGGAGAGATGCAGCTCCTCGCGCATCATGAACTCGACCCATCGGGTGCGGTCGGCGCAGACGGCGTCGGTTGCCTTCTCGAGCACGTTGCCTTCGAGGCCCCAGCCCTTGAAGACCTTGCGGACCTCCTCCTTCTCCTCGGCCGGGACTTCCTCGACCTCCTCGTGCTCGCGCCGCAGCTCCGAGCGCCAGGTGTCGGACTCGCTCTTCGCGGCGAGGTAGCCGCCCAGGCCCATCGCGATCGCGCCGGCCGCGAGCTCGGCGACGCCCGCGACGACGACGACGCGCGAGCTCGCGACGGCGCCCGAGAGGCCCGCGGCGAGGGCGAACGGTACCGTGAGGCCGTCAGACATCCCGAGGACGACGTCGCGCACCGTCTCGGAGCCCTCGAAGTGCGTCTCGACGTGGTGATGGCGCGGGCGGCCGCGCGAGTGGCCCTTCGCGTGAGGCGGGGCCTGGGGCGTGTGCGGCCGGGGCGCCTCCGCCTCGTCCGCGCTCACGGGTTCGTCTGCCAGATCTCGAGCCCCTTCACGAGCGCCCTGTCGTCCATCTTCACGAGGGCCACGATGCCCGCGGCGACGTCTTCCGGCTGGATCGCCTTTTTCTCGTCGAAGGTCATCCCGGATTTCCGGACGAGATCGGTCGCGACGGTGGACGGGTAGACGACGGACACGCGCACGTCCGACGTCCGCACCTCGTACATCATCGCCTCCGAAAGGCCCACGAGGCCGAACTTGGACGCGCAGTAGGCGCCGCCGCCCGCGAAGCCGCGGCGACCGGCGGTGGAGGCGACGTTCACGACGTGCCCACGGCGTCGCGACTTCATCCCGGGCAGGACGGCCCGCGACATGAGGAACGGGCCGCGGAGGTTCACGGCGAGCAGGCGGTCGAAGACGAGGGTGTCCATCCTCTCGACGGGCGCGGCCACGTACACGCCCGCGTTGTTCACGAGGACGTCGATCGGGCCGAGCTGCTGCTCGGCCGCCGCGACGACCCGCGAGACGACGCCCTCGTCGGAGACGTCCCCCGGAAGAACCGCCGCCGGCGCGTCGAGATCCTTCAGCTCTCTCGCGACGTCCGTGAGGTTCTTTTTCGTGCGGCCGACGAGCGCCAGCTTCGCCCCCTCCCGGGCGAAGGCAAGCGCGACCGCGCGGCCGATCCCGCGCCCGGCGCCCGTGACGAGGACGACGCGTCCTTTCAGCTCCATGCAGGTCTCCCGGGCCGGATTCTAGGCCCGGCGCCGTGAGGTCGGCGCGCGGGCGGTCATAAGAGCGCGGAAGGACATGCACGCCGATGACGACGGCCGGCTGCTGGCCCGACAGGGGTCGGTTTCTAGTCCTTTGCGACCGTCCCGTCGAGCGACTCGAGCGTCGCCGTCGAGGGCGGGCGTTCCGCCTGCAGCCGCCTGGCGACGGCCTCGGCCCCGCGGAGCGCCCGCAGGACGTTCCCGCCCGCGAGCTTGACGAGATCGGCGTCGGCCCAGCCGCGGCGGACGAGCTCGGCGAAGAGGTTCGGGTACTTCGAGACGTCCTCGAGGCCGACGGGCCAGCTGTCGTTCCCGTCGAAATCCGCGCCGAGGCCGACGTGGTCGACGCCCGCGACCTTCCGGACGTGCTCGACGTGGTCGGCGACCTCGGCGACCGTCGCCTTCGGGACCTTCAGCGGCGCGAAGATTTCCTTCCAGAGAGCGCCGCGTTCCTTCTCGGAGAGGCCTTTCGCGCGCCGGTTGAACTCCTGGAACGCCGGCTGGAGGACCTTCGCGGCCTCGGGCGAGACGAAGCCCGTCACGAACGCGACCATGACGACGCCCCCGTTCTTCGGGAGGAGCGCGAGGACGTCGTCGGGCACGTCGCGCGGGACGTCGCAGAGAGCGCGCGCCGACGAGTGGGAAAAAATGACCGGCGCCTCGGACACGCGCAGCGCCGCGCGCATCGTCTCGGGCGCCACGTGCGAGAGGTCCACGAGCATCCCGAGCCGGTTCATCTCGCGGACGACCTCCTCGCCGAACCTCGTGAGTCCTCCGTGTCGAGCCGGCGGGTCGGTCGCGCTGTCCGCCCACGGGAGCGACGTGTTGTGCGTGAGCGTCATGTACCGCGCGCCGAGCGCGTAGTAGGCGCGGAGAGCGCCGAGAGAGTTCTCGAGGACGTGGCCGCCCTCCATGCCGAGAAAGGAGGCGATCTTCCCGGCCTTGAACGCCCTCTCGGCGTCGTCGGCCGTGAGCGCGAGCGCGAACGTGTCGGGGTAGCGCTCGATCAACCGCCGCGCGAGGTCGATCTGCTCGAGCTGCGTCCGCGCCCAGCCCTTCTTCATCTCGCCCGGGACGTACACGGACCAGAAGACGCCGCCGACGCGTCCGGCTCTGAGGCGCGGGATGTCCGTCTGGCCGGGCGCCTTCGACCTCAGGTCGTACGCGGCGACGTCGCCCGGCGCCTTCGATTCGCGCACGGCCCAGGGCAGGTCGTTGTGGCCGTCGATCAGGATGTGGCGGGACAGGAGGTCTTTCGCGTGCGCGAGCGCCGGGTCGTCGGCCGCGGCGGCCCGTGACGCGACGGCGAGCGCGAGGACGAGAGCGGGGACGAAGCGGAATCGCATCGGCAGACGATATCCCGCCCGCCCCTGCTACGCTGACCGGCCCGATGTCCGACGCGACGCTCCACGCCTTCCCGGCGCCCCGCTTCGAACCCGCGCGCCGGCGGGCCGTGACGTTCGCGCTCGTCCTCGTGACGTCGCTCTCGTCGTTCGAGTCGACGGTCGTCACGACGGCGATGCCCACGATCATCGGCGACCTGCACGGCCTGCCGCTCTACTCGTGGGTCTTTTCGGTTTACCTCTTCGGCTCGACGATCACGATGCCGGTCTACGGGCGGCTCGCGGACGTGCACGGCCGGCGCCGGATGATGCTGCTCGCGATCGCCCTCTTCGCCGGGAGCTCGCTCCTCTGCGCGTTCGCCCGGACGATGCCGCACCTCATCGTCGCGCGCGGTCTCCAGGGCCTCGGCGCGGGCGGCCTCATTCCGCTCGCGCTCACGGTCTCCGGCGACCTCTACTCGATCGAGGAGCGCGCCCGGATCCAGGGTCTCTTCAGCTCGATCTGGGGCGTCTCGAGCCTGCTCGGCCCGCTCGCGGGCGCGTTCCTGACCGTGACGCTCGGCTGGCGCTCAATCTTCCTCCTGAACCTCCCGCTCGGCCTCGTCGCGGCGTGGATCGTGGCCACGCGGATGATCGAGTCCGTCGGCGAGGCGCGCCCTCCACAGGGGGCGCCGGGCCTCGCCTCACTCCTGAGGCGGCGCGCGACGGCATTTCCCTATGCCTCGGCGGCGCTCATGGGGATCGCCCTCTACGGCGTTTCGACGTACGTTCCCCTGTACGTCCAGGGGGCGCGCGGCGGCACGGCGGGCTCCGCCGGCGCGGTCGTGACGCCGCTCATCCTCTTCTGGGCGCTGTCGGCGACGGCGGGCGGGCGACTCATCCTCCACGCCGGGTTCCGCCGGTCCGCGGTCCTCGGGGGATGCTTCCTCGTCCTCGGGTTCGCCGGGCTCCTCGCCGCCGCGGCGCTCGACGCCCCGACCGTCTGGATCAGCGCCGCGTGCGCCGTGGTCGGGTGCGGCCTCGGGCCCACGGCGCTCGCGCAGCTCCTCGCCGTTCAGGAGGACGCGCCCGTGGAGCAAAGGGGCGTCGCGACGAGCCTCGTGCCGTTCTTTCGCACCGTCGGCGGCTCGCTCGGCGTCGCCGCCATGGGCGGCGTCCTCGCGTCGGGCCTGGAGCGGCGGCTCGGGCCGTCTCTCGAGTCCGCGAGCCGCGCGCTCTCCGGCGAGATTCCGGCCTCAAGGACCTTCCGGCTCGCGCTCGAGCATTCGCTTCTTCCCGTGTTCGGGGCGCTCCTCGGCGCTGCCGCTCTCGCGATCCTCGTGGCGGCGCGGTTTCCGGCGGGACGCCACCGGTCCGGCTGAGACGCCGTCGCGCGTTGATCGCGGGTGGCCATCCGGGGGAAGATCCTCGCTTCTCGTGACACGTCTCCTCGCGCGCATCCTGCTCGCCGTTTCGCCGTGCCTCGCCGGCTTGCCCCTCGCGGGCGCGGAGCCCCTCCGCGTGGCGTCGCTCCGCGCGAGCCTCGCCCCCGCCGCGGAGTTCGCCCTGGGCGACCCGGCGGGCGGGGTCACGGCGGCCGGTTCCCTCTCCTTCCGACCCATCCTGGTGCCGTCGACCTGGCAGGACGCCGGCGTCGCGGGGCACGGCGTCGGCTGGTACCGCTTCCGGTTCACGCTCGAACCCGGCGTCGCCGGGATGCCGATCGCGTTCCTCTGCGCGCAGATCCGGGACGCCGACGAGGTGTTCCTCGACGGCGAGCGTGTCGGCGGGACCGGCGGGTTCCCGCCCGTGTACGACAAGGGGACGCTCGTGAGGCGCGTGTACGAGCTCCCGGCCAGCCTCACGACGCGCCCGGGCGTCCACACGCTCCTCGTGAGGGTCTACAACGCCGGGCCGCGCGGCGGCGGGATCACCCGAACGCCCTGGCTCGACGGCGTGACGGCGGCGAACCGGACGCGCGTCCTGCACGAGGCGCCGCTTGCGCTCGTGGCGGCCGCGATCTTCTCCCTCGGGCTCTTCGCCCTCTTCGTCTTCGTGCGCGACCGCCGCCAGACCGAGTTCTTCGTCTTCTTCCTCTTCACGGCCGGCGTCGCCGCGTATCTGGGCACGGGGGGCTCTGTCTGGTCGGTCATCGGGGTCCCTCTTTCGCCGGTCTTCCGCCTCAACCTCGCGCTCTCGCTCTCGATTCCAGGCCTCCTCGCCCTCTTCTTCTATCGCTTCTACATTTCCCGCCCGCCTCGATGGATCCAGGCCGTCCTCGCCGTCGAAGGCGTGTGCGCCGCCCTGTGCCTCGTCTGGCTGCGGGTGGACGACCTCTATCGGGTCCTGCCCGTCGGGTACGCCGCGATCGCGGTCATCTGCGGTCACGTTGCGGCGCTCCTCGTCGCGAAGTGGCGCCGGGGCGTCTCGTACGCGCGGCCCGTCCTCGCGGGCTTTCTCGTCGTGTTCGCCGCGACTCTGCACGACATCGTCCAGGACCTCGCCCCCATTCCCGAGCCTTACCATCTGCAGCTCGTCGGGCCCGCGTTTCTCGTCTTCGCGGTGATCTTCCTGTCGGTCGTCGCGGACCGCATGGCGCGCCTGAGGGTGGCGGCCGCGACGGATCCGCTGACGGGACTGCCGAACCGGACGGGTCTTTTCGAGAGGATCGCGCTCGAACTCGCACGCTCGAAACGCACCGGGCGCCCGGTGGCAGCCGCCGTGCTCGACCTCGATCGCTTCAAGGACTTCAACGACCGGCAGGGCCACCTCGCCGGGGACCGCCTCCTGATCGGAGTCGGGGAAGCGCTCACGGGCGTCCTCCGTTCGACCGACCTCGCGGTCCGGTTCGGGGGAGAGGAATTCGTCGTCCTGCTGCCCGAGATCGGGCGCGAAGAAGCGGTCGCCTGCTCCGAGCGCATCCGGCTCGCCGTCGGGGGAGTGCGGGTGCCGGGCGCCGACGCGAGCGTCACGGCCTCGATCGGCCTCGCGGTGCACGACCCGAAGGAGGGGCCGCCGCCGAGCGCGGCGGCGCTCCTGCGCGTGGCCGACGCGGCCCTCTACCGCGCCAAGGCGCTCGGACGGAACTGTGTGTGTCTCGCGGACGGACCGGTCGGGGGCGAGCGATTACGCGCGGTCAGCGGCGAGACGGGGTGACAATGGAGGCCGTGGAGGAGCCGACCATGCGCCACTCCCTGGGGTTCGCCGTTCTCGTCGCCCTGGCCGCCGCGCTCGCTTCGCCCGGACGCGCGCAGACGACGTCCGCCGGTCAGACGGTCGTCGTCCCGTCCCTTCCCGGAATGCCAAACCAGGAAGTGAAGATCGCCGGCCAGGATCTCGCGAGCTCCGACGCCGTCGGGCCCGAAGTCTCGTACACGGGTCGCGTGGTCCAGTGGGAGGAGGGGCGCTCGGTCACGATGACGTTCGCCGACGGCCTCACGCGCGTCGTGCCCGTCGCCTCGAACATCATTTTCCCGCCGGACCTCCGCCCGGGCGGCCTCCTGACCGTCCTCGTGCGTCAGACGGCCGACGGACGCTACAAGGTCACGGGTCTCTCGACGGCGGTCCCGCCGCCGGCGAATGCGCCCGCGCCCGTGTCCGCTCCGGCGGCGCCGGAGCCGCGCGCTGCGGCACCCGTCGCCGCGCCCGCTCCGGCCCCCGTCGCGATGCCGACGCCGGCTGCCCCCGGCCCGAAGGGAAAGACAATCGTCCGTGCGTCCTACCTCACGCTCCGCGGAACGATCAAGGCGATCGACAAGGGCGCCGTGACGTTCACCGATGCGAACGGGACCGAGCGCGTCGTGCCGATCGCGGAGAAGGCCGTCGTGGCCGAGGGCCTCGCGGCGGGCGACAAGGTCGTCGTGCGGGTGCCGCTGCAGAAACCGTTCGACGGGAAGACCGCCGACCGCGTCGAGCGGCCGAAGCCGCCGACGGCGCCGCCGCCGTCCAAGTTCAGCGAGGCGCAATCCCCGAAGCACTGATGGGTCGGGGTCTCGCTTTTCTCGCCGCCATTCTCGCCTCTGCCTTTCTTGCGCGGACGGCGGGAGCCCAGCCCACTGCGGTGCCGACGCCCGCGGGCGCCGGCGCGGTCGCGCCGTCCGACCAGAAGGCCGTGAAGCCCGCGCTCCCGGACGAACGTGCGAACCAGACGCTCGACCTCGGGACCGCGCCGCCGACGCCGGCGCCACTTCCGGCGGCGCCGGCCCCGATGCCCGTCCGGTCCCCGGCGGTCCAGGAGCCCGGACGTTCCGAGCCCGACACGGGCGAATCGCCGGCGGCCGCGGGCAGCGTGCACAGGAAGCCCGGCGTCGCGGGCCGGCCCGTGAACGTCGCGAAGGCGCCGGCGCTCACGGTCGTCTCGTATGAACCGGGGAAGACGGTCACGCTGCGGCGCGCGGAGGGGACGACACTGACGTATCCCCTCGCGAAGAAGGCGGACGTCCCGAAAGGACTCGCGCCCGGCTGGTCCGTGACGGTCAAGACGCGGAACGAGCACGGGAAGAGAGTCGTCACGCGCATCCGCGAAGCCGGCGACACTCCGGTCCTCACGAACGTGAACTGAGCGGGACGCGGCTCCCGGGAACTTCCTCGCGCCCGCGCGGGTCGGACGCAGCGAGGAGGCCGTTCATGTTCGAGCCCGCGCCTGCCGCCCGCCGAAGGCCCATGTTCGCCGTCTCCGCCGCGGCGCACGCCGCGCTCGCAGCCGCCCTCATCGTCCCGCCGCTCTTCGCGACGCCGGAGCCGCCGGAGCCGGACGGCTATGTCCACATCGAACACCTGCCGCCCCTCACGAGCGATGCCCCGGATCGGATTCAGGTGGATTCTCTTAGAAGGGTGAGAAAGGGCGGTCCTTCGGCGCGGGCCTCGCGTTCTGGAGAGGCCGGCGCGCGAACGCCTCCTCGACCGCGGCCCGTGCAACCGATGGGCCGTCCGGAGTTGCTCCCGCCCCCCGCGGGGGGAGACCCCGAATTACCCTTCGAAGAAACGGGCGAGCGCAGCGAGCGTCCTTCCGCCGGGAGCGGTGGCGGAGACGGCGCCGCGAACGACGGAGGGTTCCCCTGTGAGGGATGCAGCGCGATCTCGGCGGACGCTCCCGGCGTCACGCCGCCCGTCGCGATCGAGACGGCCGCGCCCGCGTACCCCGAGCTCGCGCGGCGCGCGCACACGGAAGGCGTCGTCGTCCTCGAGGCGGTCATCGGCGCCGACGGCGCGGTGCGCGACGTCCATGTGAAGCGCGGCGTGAGCCCGCTGCTGGATCCGGCCGCGCTGGAAGCCGTGAAGCGGTGGCGTTACCACCCCGCCTCGATCGACGGGCGGCCCGTCGCCGTGTACCTGCAGGTCGTTCTCACGTTCTCGCTCCGGAACCTGTGACATAACGCCCGCGTGCTCTTGTTCGAGAACGGGGACGTCCTCGCGCTGGACAAGCCCGCGGGAGTCTCGATGGCGACGTCCTCGCGGCCGGGCTCGGCGGAGGAGGCCGTGCGCCGGCTCCTCATGGCGTGCGGCCTCGCGACAGGAGACCCGTTGCCGCTCCTCGTCCACCGGCTGGACGTCGGGACGAGCGGCGTCGTTCTCCTCGCAAGAAGCGACGCGGCACACCGGTCGCTCTCGCGGGCGCTCCAGCAGCGGACGGCGAAGAAGACGTATCGCGCGCTCGTATGGGGCCACCCCGTCCCGGCGCGCGGCGCGATCGATCTCGCACTCGCCCGCGACCCGAAAGACGGCCGGAAGATGCGCGTCACCCCGAACGGCAAGCCGTCCGTCACCGGCTACGAGACGCTGAAGCGATATCCCTCGCTCGCCGACCTGAGACTCTCGCCCGAGACGGGGCGGACGCACCAGATCCGCGTCCACCTCTCGGCGAAGGGCCACCCGATCGCCGGCGACGACTTCTACGGCGGCGCGACGCGCTGGCGGGGGGTGCGGAGCGCCGCGCTGCGCGCGGCGCTCCAGCGCCTCACACATCCGCTCCTCCACGCGGAGCGGATCGCGATTCCGGAAATGGGGATCGACGTCACCGCGCCCCTCCCGTTGGATTACGCGGCGATTCTCGCTTCTCTCAAAGAGCCCGCCAGACCAGGGACCCGAGGTCCCGCGTAAACCCGAGAGACTCGAGGAGCGGCGTCAGCGGCGCCCCCGCGGCGGACCGGCCGCCGACCGTCGAGACAGCCAGCCGTCGCGGCCGGCCGAGTGGATCGCGCGAACGCCGAAGGAGGTCCTGGAGGGCGCCGAGAGCCGCCGTGAGCGCGCGGTCCGTCGCGGACGCGGCGGGCGCGAGCGCACCCGAGGCGTCCAGCGAAAAGAGGACTTCACCGCCGGCCAGGGCCACCCAGCCGCCGTGCGCGTCGAGGCCCTCGAGCACGGGATCGGCCGCGCCGGCGACCGCGAGGGCGGGCTCGTCGCCCGAGGGGCGCTCGAGGCGCCTCAGCGTCTCGACGGTCTCCTCCTCGGCATACTGGACCGGCCCGCGTCCTTCGAGGAACTCGCCGCGCCTGAGGTCGCCGCGCATTTCCATGCGCGCGTAAACGGGCGCGACGTCGGCCCAGCGGACGGTGGCCGCGTCCTCCCGCTCGAAGGTCGCACGCGACACGACGCCCCAGCGTGCGAGGAGAAGCCGCGCCCACGCCTCCGCGCGCTCGTTCGCGCGCAGAGGCTCGCCGGCGACGCCGGGGGAGTCGAGGAGGGACCAACGGCCCGACGGGAGAGAAGAGAGAGAAGACGAAGAGGAGGATTTTCCTGGAAAGTGAAGAGGGCTGTTTGCTCCGCCGGCGCTCGCGAGGCGGGACGCGACTCGACGTTGGGTGTCGCGGAGGACCTGCCGCGGCGGCCGCACGCCCTCCGGACGCGGCACCGCCGCCTCCCCGTGCGAAGAGCCGCCCGCGCGCTTTCTAAGCAGGATCTCCCGGAATCCCTGGATCCCGTCCCCCGTGACGAGGCCCGCCAGGACGAGCTCCACCAGCGCCTTTGGAATCTCTCTTTCGCCCTTCTCTCTCTCCCCCCGCGGAAGGAGATCCGCGAGAAACGACGCTCCGGAGACGGCGAGCTTCCCGTACAGGTCGCGGGCCGAAGGCGAGAGGCGGTCGAGCGCGGGCGGGCCGGTCGGCAGGAGAACCGCCCCCTCGCCCCGGAAGAAGAACGACAGCCGGGCGGCGCGCGGGTCCTTCGCGCCCTCGGCCCTCCAGACGAGGAGGCCCCGGGCCGAGAGGACGTCGAGCGCGTCGGGCTCGGGCGCCGCGAGGCGCGCGGGAAGGAGGGCCGCCTCCCACGCGAGCGCGGGCAGGGGAAGACCGCGCAGAAGGCCGACGGCGCGCTCGGCCGCATTCGGACCCGTGAAGCGCGCGCCGATCGCGACACCCTGGCGCCCGGCGAGGAACGCGCGGTACGCGGCGAGCGGGACGGGCCGGATCTCACGGCGCAGGGTCCGAGCGTCTTTCGCCGCACGCTCTCGGCGAGGCGCGCCCCCGCCCAGCGCAGCCTGCCGTCCGGCGCGCCGAAGCGTGCGCGGACGACGAGCGCGTCGAGACGCAGCGCCTCGAGCGCCTCCTCGACGCGCGGGGCTGCGACGCCGTAGCGCGCGGCGAAATCCGATACGAGCGCCGGCCCGCGGGTCGCGAAGAAACGAAGAACGATTTGCTCCAGAGGTGAAGGCGCCGCTGCCCCGTCCGAGGTACGACCGGGCAGAGGGAAGGGCTGCTGGAGATTTTCTTCGAGTGCGCGTGAGAGAGCCGGGGCGGGGGCCGCGGCCGAGCCGCGTCCGTCGGCGCTTCTCTTGTCGAGGGTGCGGCCGAGGGCGGAATTCCACAGCTCAGCCTCCTCCGCGGCGATCCATCTCCATTCACCTTCTAAGAAAAGCTGCGCGACACTCCCGCGAGAAGCCAACTCGTCGAGCCAGGCCTTGCCGTCGCCGGCAGAGCGCTCTCGGACCTCCTCTTCTCCGAGGTCCCCCAGCTCCTGAAAGAGGGACAGCAGCTCGTCCGCGGTCCGCGCCATGCGCTGCGGGACGAGGCGCGAGGCCTCGGCGCGCGCGGCGTCGGCGGCCTCCGGCTTCACGGCGTCCGGCAGCGTCTCGCCGAGGACTTCGCCGAGGAGCTCGCGGTTCATCGCGAGCGCGTGAATCCCGCGCTCGGCCTTCGGAGCGTCCCACTCGTACAGATACGCCGCCACGAAATTGAAGAGGAGCGATTGCGCGGCCGGCGACGGGAGCTTGCGCGCGTCGACCGTCCGGCCGACGGCGCCCGAGGCGAGGTCGTCGAGGAGCGCAAAGAGGCGGTCCGTTTCCCAGACGTCGCGCAGGCAGTCGCGATACGTCTCGGCGACGATCGGGAAGTCCGGAAGGCCCCGCGTCGTCTGGAGAAGGTCGCGCGCGCGCATGCGCTGCAGCCAGAAAGGCGTCCGCTTCCCGGAGCGGGCGCGCGGCAGGAGGAGCGCGCGCTGCGCGTTCTCGCGGAATCGCGCCCCGAAGAGCGAGGAGTTCGGAAGGTCGGCGAGGAGGCGCTCGCGCGCCTCCCCGGACGTCAGGCGCGCGAGGCGCTCGAGCGGGACCTCGCGCTCGGCGCGGGGAAGCCTCAGGAGGATCCCGTCGTCGGTCGCGACGGCCTCGGCCTCGACGCCCGTCTCCTCCGAGAGGACGCCGGCGAGCGCGAGCGACCACGGGACGTTCACGCCTTTCCCGAAGAGCGAGCGGACAACGACGCACGGATCGCCGAGCTCGTTCGGGAACGTCTCGAAGACGACGAGCGTGTCGGAGGCGACGCCGGGCGACTCGAACGCCTCGCGGCGGACGCCAGCCACGAGCGCGGCAGCCGCGTCGGGGTCGCAGCCGTAGCGCGCGTGGAGGAGGTCCGGCAGCCCGGGATCGTCGAGGCGGGAGGCAATCGTCCGCTTGAGCCGCCCGACGCGCGCGGCGAGCTTCGCGGTGCGGCCGAGTCCCTCGCCCCGCCAGAAGGGCATCTTCGCGGGCGCCCCCGCGGCGTCCTCGACGACGACGCGGTCGTGGTGGATGTCGACCGCGCGCCACGCACGCGAGCCGAGAAGGAAGACGTCTCCCGTCCTCGTTTCGTGAACGAACTCCTCGTCGAGATCTCCGACGACGGTCCGGCCGTCGGCGAGGACGGCCTTGTAGGCGCCGCGGTCCCCGATCGTCCCGCCGTCGAGGAGGGCCGCGAGGCGTGCCGCGGGAAGCGCCGAGACGCGGTCCGTCGCGCGGTCCCAGACGAGCTTGGGCGCAAGCGCCGCGAATCGCTCCTTCGGGTACTTGCCGGAGAGCATCGCGAGCGTCTCGACGAAGAGCGTCTTCGAGAGCGCGCGGTACGGCGCCGCGCGCCGAAACGTGGCCAGGAGGGACGCGGACGTCGGCGCGTCGGCGCCGCGGCCGACGACCTCCGCGACGATCTGCTGCGCGAGGACGTCGAGCGGGAACTGCGGCGGGCGCGTCTCCTCGACGTCGCCCTCGCGCATCGCCTCGACCGTCGCGGCGCACTCGAGGACGTCGTCGAAGAAGAGCGGCACGAAGCGGCCGCGCGAGGCCCGCCCGACGAGGTGGCCGGAGCGGCCCACGCGCTGGAGAGCGCGGGCGACGCCCTTCGGGCTGCCGAGCTGGACGACGGAGTCGATCTCGCCGACGTCGAGCCCGAGTTCGAGAGAGCCCGTCGCGACGAGGACGCGCAGGGCGCCGGCCTTGAGGTCGCGCTCGACCTCCTCGCGCACGGCCCGCGCGACCGAGCCGTGGTGCGTCGGGACGGACTTGCCGAGCTTCTCCTCGAGCTTCGCGGCGACGCGCTCGGCCTGACGCCGGTTGTTGCAGAAGACGAGCGTCGTGCGGCGGAGCGCGGCCTCGGCCGCGATCGCCTCGACCGCGGGCTCCCACGCCGAGCCTTCTTCCGCCCGGCCGTATTCGCCCTTCGGCGAGAGGACGGCGAGGTCGAGCGCCTTCCGCGCCGGGACGACGAGCGCTTCGACGGCGTGCGCGCCCCCTGCGAACGCGGCGACCTCCGCGACGGGCTCGACCGTCGCCGAGAGCGCGACGCGCTGCGGGGGCTTTCCGCCCGCCCCGCGAACGACGTCCTCGAGCCGTTCGAGGGAGAGGGCGAGGTGCGCGCCGCGCTTGCCGCCCGCCACGGAGTGGATCTCGTCCAGGATCACGGTCCTCACCGTCGCGAGGAGCGCGCGGCCCGCGCCCGTCAGGAGGAGGTACAGCGACTCCGGCGTCGTGATCAGGACGTCGGGCGGCCGGCGCAGGTGCTCGCGTCGCGCGGAATGGGGCGTGTCGCCGGTCCGGACGGCCGCGGTGATGGAGGGCGCGAGGCCGTTGCCCGAAGAGGCAAGGGCGAGCGCGATCCCGGCCCGCGGCCGCTCGAGATTGCGCGCGATGTCGTTGTCGAGCGCCTTGAGCGGCGAGACGTAGAGGACGGAGAGTGACGGCTCGCGGTCGCCCGCGACTTTCCGCCGGACGATCCCGTCGAGTGCGACGAGGAATGCCGCGAGCGTCTTGCCGGTGCCGGTCGGCGAGACGAGGAGGACGTTCGCGCCGGATGCGATGCGGGGCCACGCGAGCCGCTGCGCGGCGGTGGGCCCATCCGGGAACTCGGCGCGGAACCACCCGGCGACGGCGGGATGGAAAAGGCCGGCGGGGTCGTCCACGTCGGTTCGCCGGCTCAGCGGGAGGAGGAACCCGGGAGCGCCAGGCGCTCGCAGCCCCGGAGCGCCAGGAGCGAGGCGCCCCCGGCCGCGAGCAGGATGACCGCGCCGACGAAAAGGAGGAGCGGGCCGCGGCGGCCCGCGCGGACCTTTCCCATGGCGGCGGTCCGCTTCGGGCGTGCGAGAGGCGCCGTGGACTCCGAAAGCGCGGTCGGCCCGGGCTCTGCGGCGGCCGTCACGGGCGTGCGGGCCGGCGGGATGGCCGGCACCTCGCGCGTCACGCCGCGGCGGGCGGGCCGCGCCTGAAGCTCGCGCCGCGCCATGAGGAGGTCGAGAACCATCTGGCCGGCGCTCCCGTAGCGGTCGTTCGCGTCCTTCTTCAGGGCGCGCGCGACGATCTGCTTGAGGACGTCCGGCACCCGGTCCGGCTCGGGCCACGGGTCGGCTTCCTTCGTCATCATCTTGGCGACCATCTGCGTGACGCTCGCGCCCGAGAACGGGTGCACGCCCGCGAGCATCTGGTAGAAGACGATGCCGAACGAGAAGAGGTCCGAGCGCTCGTCGAGCGGGTTTCCGAGCGCCTGCTCGGGCGACAGGTAGTCGAGCGTTCCGACGATCATGCCCTCGCCCGTGTGGCGGCGAGCGTCGCCCGCCCCCTCCAGGAGGATCTTGCTCAGGCCGAAGTCGAGCAGCTTGGCGCGGCCGTCCGGCGCGAGCATGACGTTCGACGGCGTGATGTCGCGGTGGAGGATCCGGCTCTGGTGTGCGATCTTGAGGCCCTCGAGGACCTGGACCGCGATGTCCACGCACTCGTCGACGGTGAGCCTCCGCACGTCCATGATCTCGTCGAGGCCCTTTCCCTCGAGGTACTCGAGGACGAGGTAGAGAGAGCCCGTCGGGAAGCCGCTGTCGCGCTCGTCCGTCGCCGCGAGGTCGTGGAGCGTGATCACGTTCGGGTGGTTGAGGGCCGCGACGGCTCGCGCCTCGTTCACGAAGCGTCCGCGCATCTTGGCGTCGTGCTGGAGCGCGGGAGGGAGCACCTTGATCGCGACGCGGCGGCCGAGCGCGGGGTCCGTGGCGAGGTAAACCTCTCCCATCCCGCCCTTGCCGAGCAGGCGGACGATCTCGTACCGGCCGATGCTGCGGGGGAGAACGTCCGCTGCAGCCACTCGAAAAGCGAGTATAGGCGGGCGGGTCAGGCCGAGGGGCCGCCGCCGAGGTCGATCTCGACGTGCAGCGCCGGCGGATCCGGCCTGGAAGTCTGCGCGAGTCCGGACCGGGCGAAGACGCGGAGCATCCTCTCGTTGTCGGGCAGGACCTCGGCTTCGAACGTCGCGATGCCGCGCGCGCGGGCGAGCGTCGCGAGCCTCCTGAAGAGGAGCGATCCGAGGCCCTTGCCCTGCAGGGCGTCCGCCACCGTGAAGGCGACCTCGGCGCGGGCCGGGTCGGCGAGATTGCGCTCCCAGCGGGCGACGCCGGCGATCTCGCCGCGGATCTCGGCGACGAGGGCATAACGGTTCACGTAGTCGACGTGCGCGAGGTACTCGGCCTTCGAGCGATCCTTGTCCGGGACCGCGAAAAACCGGAAGTAGAGGCTCTCGGGCGAGAGGCGGTCGTACAGCTCGAGAAGACGCGGCCCTTCGTTCCGGAGGATCGGCCTGACGTGCACGGCGGTGCCGTCTTTGAGCGCCGCGTCCGACGCGTCAGCCTCGGGGTAGGGGGCGGGCTCCCCGGGTGGAAAATCCCGGACCGTTCGAACCAACGCGGACCTCCGAGGACTTGCGCATGATGGTACAGAATCGCGCATCAAGTCCACGGCTGGAGGGAAAACATGAAGCTGATCACGACCATCATCCGGCCGGAGAAGCTCGCGGACGTGAAGGCCGCGCTCTTCCGCGCCGGAGTCACGGGAATCTCGCTGTCGCGCGTCCAGGGCCACGGCGGCGAGCACGACACGGTCGAGCAGTACCGCGGGACCACGCTCGTCTTCGAGTTCGTCGAGAAGGTGCGGATCGACATCGCCGTCTCCGAGCCCTTCGTCGAGCCGACGATCGAGGCGATCGTCACGGCGGCGAGGACCGGCGAGGTCGGCGACGGGAAGATCTTCGTCCAGACGCTCGAGCGGGTCATCCGCATCCGCACGGGCGAGCAGGACGTGCAGGCGCTCACGCCGATCTCGGCCGAGGAGGTCCGGGCCCGCGCGCTGCGCGTCGGGAAGGAGGGCGCATGAACACCCCGGGAATCAGTGCGGGCGACACCGCGTGGGTCCTCGGCGCGGCGGCCCTCGTCTTCGTCATGAACCCCGGGCTCGCGTTCTTCTACGCCGGCCTCGTGCGGCGCAAGAACACGCTCAACACGCTCATGATGACGTACGTCGCGATGGGCGTCGGCGCCGTCGTCTGGATGGTCGCGGGCTACTCGCTCGCGTTCGCGCCCGGGTCTCCGTTCCTCGGCTCTCTCAGGTGGCTCGGGCTCTGCGGGGTCGGCGGCGCTCCGGAGGCCGCCTACGCCCCCACGATCCCGGCCCTCGCGTTCTTCGCGTTCCAGGGGATGTTCGCGACGATCACGCCGGCGCTCGTGTCCGGCGCGATCGTCGAGCGGATGAGCTTCCGCGCGTACGTCGCCTTCCTCGCGCTCTGGAGCCTCCTCGTCTACGCCCCGGTCGCGCACTGGGTCTGGGGGGCCGGCGGCTTCCTCCACGCGTGGGGCGCGCTCGACTTCGCGGGCGGGACGGTCGTCCACGTGACGGCCGGGACCGCGGCGCTCGTCGCCGCGAGGATCCTCGGCCCGCGGCAGGACTTCAAGCGGATCGCGCTCATCCCGCACAACGTCCCGTACGTCCTCCTGGGCGCGGGCCTCCTGTGGTTCGGGTGGTTCGGGTTCAACGCGGGCTCGGCGCTCGCCGCCAACGGCACCGCCTCGCTCGCCTTCGTGACGACGAATGCGGGCGCCGCCGCCGCGGCGCTGACCTGGCTCGCTCTCGAGAACCGCATCGGCGGGCACGCGACGGCGGTCGGCGCCGCCACGGGCGCGGTCGTCGGCCTCGTCGGGATCACGCCGGGCGCCGGCTTCGTCTCGCCCCTCTCGGGCCTGGCGATCGGCGCCCTGACGGCGATCGCGAGCTTCACGGCGCTGCGCCTGCGCGGCCGGACGTCGCTCGACGACACGCTGGACGTCTTCGCCTGCCACGGGATCGGGGGGATCACGGGCTCGCTCCTGACGGGCGTCTTCGCCTCGAAGGCCGCGAACCCGGACGGCGCCGACGGCCTGATCCACGGGAACGTCGCACTCCTCGGGATCCAGGCGGCGACCGTGGGCGTCGTCTTCCTCTACACGCTGATCGTGACCTCGGCCGTCCTCGTCCTCATCAAGGCCGTCACGCCGCTCCGCGTCGAGCTCCACGCCGAGCTCGACGGCCTCGACCGCCGCGTGCACGGCGAGGAAGCCTACCGGGGAGGCAGCGCGGCGGGAGGCCTCGGCGAAAGCGTGATCCTGCTCCACTCGGAGCGGGCCCACGCGAAGACGGCCGGAACCTAGCGCGGAACCGCGACGCGGCCCGTCAGCTCGCCGAGGTGGCGAAGGCGGGCCGCAACGTCCGGCCGGAATGCGTCCCTCGGCGCGCGCCACGTCCAGTTGTCGTGGGCCCGGCCGGGCACGTTCATGCGCGCGTCCGTTCCGAGCGCGAGGACGTCCTGGAGCGGGACGATCGCCCGGTCCGCGACCGAAGCGTAGGCGGCGCGGACGAGCACGCCGGCCGGGTCGCCGCCGTCGACGCCGAAGTAGTCGCGGAAGCGCTCCTGCGCCCAGTCCGGCTGAGAGGCGTACCAGCCCACGGCGGTGTCGTTGTCGTGCGTCCCCGAATAGACGACCGCGTTGTGGAGATGGTGGTGGGGAAGGTGCTCGCTGTCCATCTCGCCGAACGCGAACTGGAGGACCTTCATCCCGGGCAACCCGAGCGTCGCGAGGAGCTGACGCACGTCGTCCGTGATCTCCCCGAGGTCCTCGGCGACGATCGGAACGTCGCCGAGCGCGTGCCGGATCGCGAGAAAGAGCATGAGGCCGGGCCCCGTCTCCCAGCGCCCCTCCCGCGCCGAGGCCGCCCTTGCAGGGACCGACCAGTAGCCGGCGAAGGCGCGGAAGTGGTCGAGGCGGACGAGATCGGCGAGGCGGAGGTTCGCCCGGACCCGCTCGATCCACCAGTCGAACGACTCCGCTTCCAGGACGTCCCAGCGGTACAGGGGATGGCCCCAGAGCTGGCCGTCCTCGCTGAAGGCGTCGGGGGGGACGCCCGCGACGAATTCGGGGCGGCCGGCTTCGTCCACGGCGAAGATGCGCCGCTGCGACCAGACGTCGGCGCTGTCGAGCGCGACGTAGATCGGGAGGTCGCCCATGATCGAGATCCCGCGCGCATTCGCGGTGCGCTTGACCCTCTCCCACTGCCGGAAGAAAAGGAACTGCGCGAACGTGTGGAACGCGATCTCGTCCGCGTGCGCCTTCCGCGCCTTCTCGAGCGCGCCCTCGTCCCGCGCCGCGAGCTCCGGCTCCCAGTCCGTCCACGCCCCGTCGCCGTGCGCGCCGCGGAGCGCGGCGAAGAGAGCCCAGTCGGGGAGCCACGTCGCGTGCGCCGGGGAGGACGCGAAGCGCGCGACGGCGTCCGTGACGCCCGCGCCGACCGATCGCGCATGCGCGAAGGACGCGCGCAGGATGCGCGCCTTGAACGCGTGCACGGATTCGAAGTCCACGCGGTCCTCCGGGAAGGCAGGCGCTCCCTCGAGGGCCGAGGAAGGGAGCAGCCCCTCCTCGAGGAGCCATTCGGGCGAGACGAGAAGCGGGTTGCCCGCGAATGCGGAGAGGCCCGCGTAAGGCGAGTCGTGTGCGCCGGACGGGACGAGGGGGAGGATCTGCCAGAGCCTCAGGCCGGCGGAGGCCGCCCAGTCGAGGAACGCGTCGCTCGCGGGCCCGAGATCGCCGATCCCGAAGCGGGACGGGAGGGACGTCGGGTGAAGGAGGAGCCCCGCCTCACGGACCGGTCTCGGCATGTCGCAACATGCTAACCCGCAAGGCGGGCGTCAGCGGCCGATCGCGGTCTCGCGGTCGAGGATCCGGAGCGTCTTGTCGTAGAGAGCCTCCACTTCCTCGCGGCTGTTCCCGATCGCGGTCATTCCGAGCTTTCCGTACTGCGAGAGGGCGCCGATGAGATGGAAGAGCACGCCCGACTCCGAGTTGTGGCTGTAGTGGAGCGCGTTGATCGTGACGATCTCGATGAGGTCCTCGGGCAGGAGGCCGCGGTACGCCTCCGACTGGAGGTTGTCGGTGGCGCGGTAGAACTTCGGCGATCCGCGCGGCGAAAGAAAGAGGCCGGTCTCCGGGTCCAGCCGGCCGCCCGTGAGGAACTGGAGGGCGAGGTACGGGTGCGTCGTTCCGCCCATCCGGAGGTTGATCTCGAGGGCCGAGAGTCGCCACGGCTCGTCGGCGCGGTCCTTCACGGCGAGAAAGTCGACCGCGAACCGGCTCACGACGCCGTGCGAGGCGAGCGTTGCGCCGATCTTCATCGCCGCGGCGGTGATCTCCTGGCGGTACTCGCGGGAAGCGGGGAAGAGGCAGCCGAGGAAGACCTGTCCGCTCGGGCCGCCGAGAACCTGGTCGTGTGTCGAGATCGGGAGGACGTCGCCGCGCGGGTCCGTGCGGAGCTGGACGGACGGCGACTTCTTGATCGCGCCCTCGAGGAATTCTTCTGCGATGCCGCCCATGCGCCGGAATTTCGCGTGGAAGTCGTCCCAGGTCTCCCAGCCGACGGAGAACTCGAGCTTCGGGAGCTGCTCGCGGACCCGGCTCTCCTCGGGCTGGCCCTCCGGGTAACGAAAAATCGCGTTGCCTTCGCCCGAAAAGCTGTCGTTTAGCTTGACGACGGCCTTCCGGAGCGCGGGGTTCCGGCGTTTGAGGTCGACGAGGGCGGCCTCGAGGTCGGCGTCGTCCCGGAGATCCTCGTGGCCCTCCGGGCACGGGACGCCCGCCTCGCGGAAGACCCTCCGGCTTCCCGATTTCGTCCCGAGGCCGATGAGCGCGGGGTCGACGCCGTTCAGCGGGATCCCGAGGAGAACGGCGAGCCGCCTCTCGAACGGAGTCGAGTTGAAGACCGTCAGGTAGGCCCGCGACCGGTCGGGGATTCCCGCGCGGATGCGCTCGATGAGGCGCGGGCGCTCGAGGATCTTCTCCGTGAGCGAGCGCGGCGACGCGTCGTGCGCGCAGAGGAGCGTGAGCCGGCTCCGCGCGTGGCTCGCGGGGATCCCGACGAGGAGCTGGAAGTAGTACTCGAGGACGAGCGGGTGGACGGGCTGCGACGTCACGAAAACGACGCGCGCGCGCGGATTACGCAGCCGGATCAGGAGAAAGAGGAGGCGCTCCTCGTAAAAGCTCGCCCCGTCCAGCTTCATCAGCTCCGACTGGTCGAGCGTCAGGGAGGGGACGACGACCGACGTGTGGGGCTCCTCGTCGCGGCCCGCGATCGAGTCCCAGACCTCCAGGAGCCGGGGCTTCAGCTTCTCGAACTCTGCGAGTTCGCCCTCGAGCGAGAGATCGGACGCGAAAGGCGGCCTCGGGATCACTCGCCGGGGATTCTAGGCTCCGCCCCGAAACGAGGCACGGATCTTGTTTACGCAGTGGCAGAGTACGCTGAAAAGGGGCGCGATTGAGGGCACGGCGGGACGGATCGCGGGGCTTCACGCTGATCGAGTTGCTGATCGTCGTCGCGATCATCGGGATCATCACCGCGATCGCGATCGTGAACATGATCAATGCGATCCAGCGCGCCAAGCAGAAGCGTTCGATGGCAGACATGCGGAGCCTTTCGACGGCGCTCGAGGCCTACGCGACGGACATGAACGCGTATCCGGCCGCGGCGGGATACACGCTGCCGGCGGGCCTCTCGCTCCCGACGGGCACGTTCGGCGCGGCCGCCGGGGAACTGAGCCCGACGTACATTCGCATGCCGCCCCTCCGGGACGGCTGGAACTCCTGGTATCTCTACGGGACGAGCGCCCCGCCGACCGACTACGCCGTCCGCTCGGCGGCCGCGGACGGCGCTCTGCAGGCCTCCCCGTTGTATGGCCCGACGACGGATTTCAACGCGGACATCATTCTCGTGGACGGCACGTTCGTGCAGTTTCCCGACGGGGCGCAGCGCTGAAAAACGCGGCCCGCGGGTGACAAACGGTGTTCGGTCCCGCCCGCTTCCCCCGACAATATTTAGTCACCAGGCAGCCGGCTGGCATCGACTACGGTATCAAGTCCTCGGAAGACAATGAGTTTGAGGGCTCGGCACGGCTTTTGAAAGGGAGCGGCCGGAGGTTGATCCCAAAATGAAGAGGAACAAGAAGGGTTTCACGCTGATCGAGCTGCTGATCGTCGTTGCGATCATCGGAATCATCGTCGCCATCGCCATCCCGAACCTGCTCAACGCCATCCAGCGCGCCAAGCAGAAGAGGACCATGGCGGACATGCGCTCGGCCGGCACGGCCGCCGAGGCGTACGCCGTCGACTTCAACCACTACCCTGCGGCGGCGGGCTACACGCTCCCGTCGGGCCTCTCCACCCCCACCGGGACGTTCGGCGATGCGGGGACCTCCGGCTCGTTCAACTTCAACGTCGCTCCCACGTACATTCGCCTCCTTCCGCTGACGGACGGCTGGCAGTCGTACTTCCTGTACGGTTCTACCGGAACGGCCTACGTCATCATGTCGAACGGCAAGAACGGCGTGTCGGACGCGCTCGTCGGCGGCGAGACGACGAACTTCAACGACGACATCTACTTCACGAACGGCCAGTTCGTTCAGTACCCCGCGGGCGCGCAGCACTAAGTCCTCCTGCACCGCCCGGAAGAGCCCCCGCGAGGGGGCTCTTTCTCTTTCTGGGGCTCCTTTCTCCGCGTCTAGAATCGCCACGGTGAAGCGCGGACTGGCGACGGGACGGACGGCGCTGCTGGGCGGCACGCTCGGACTCGCTCTTGCGGCCGCCCTTCTCGGACCCGGCGCGGCGGCCGGCCTCGTTCCGGCGCGCGGCGATCTCGCCGACTTCTTCTGGCCCATGAAGGCGTACACGGCGTCCCGCTGGGCGGCCGGCGACGTCGCGCTCTGGAACCCTCTCTCGGGGTGCGGCGAGCCGTGGCTCGCGCAGCTCCAGACCGGCGTCCTCAACCCGGGCGATCTCCCGTTCCTTCTCCACGGAGCCGCGGGACCTCTCGCGGCGATCGCGCTCCTCGTCGCGATCGCAGCCGCTGGCATGGCGATGTGGCTTTCCTCCCTCGGCGTGTCGCGCGCGGGCGCTCTCGCGGGAGCCGCGACATGGGCGGGCGGCGGCGCGTTTCTTTCCCTTGCACCGGTCTACAACAACTTCGCAACCGCCGCTTTCCTGCCCTGGCTCTTCTTCGGGGCGCGCCGGGCCGTGGGCGACTCGTCCCCCGCGCCGTTTGCGCTCGCGGTCGCGCTCGCCTTCCTCGGCGGCGAACCCGCGCTCGCGGCGGCGGGATCCTGCGCCGCAGCGGCCGTCGCCCTCGCATCGCGCGGCGAGGAGCCGGCCGGCGGCGCGCCCCGGCTCGCGCGCGCGGCGCTCCGGGCGGCGGGCGGCTTCGCGCTCGGTCTCGGCCTCGCGGCGGCGGCGCTGGCGCCGTTTCTCGTCCTCGTGAGCTCCACGGGCCGGGTTTCCGGCGTGACGAGGGCGGAAGCCCTCGCGCGCCCTGTCGGCCGGTCCGACCTCGCCGATCTCGTGGCGCCGCCCGCGCCCGTCGAGGAGCGGCGTCCCGCGCCGGGCCGCGGCGGATATCTCGTGACGCTCGCGCTCGGGCCACTCCCCTTCGTTCTCGCCGCCGCGGCGGGCGCGGGGTTCGCGGCGCGCCCGCGCCTTCTCCTCGCGCTCCTCGCGCTCGGGACGCTCGGCGTCGTCCTCTCGCTTGGAGCCCGCGGGGGGCTCATGCCGCTCCTCTGGGACGGCGGGCTCGCGCGGGGCGTGCGGTTTCCGGCGCGCTGGTTCGTCTTCGCGCACTTCGCGCTGGCGGCGGCCGCCGGCGCCGGGTTGGACGGCTGGCGCGACGGCCATCTCTTCGCCTGGCCGAAGCGGGCCGCGCACGAGGCCGTTCCGCCGGCGAAAGGGCCGCTTCTCGCGTCCGCCGCGCTCCTTGCGAGCGTCCTCGCGATCCTCGGCTTTCTCGCCGCCGCCGAGCACCGCCCGCGTGGAGCGGGGGCGTGGGCCGCGTTCGCCGCCGCCGCGGCCGGCTGCGCGCTGCTGTGGCGCGCGCGCGCGGCCGGCGTCCCCTCGCGGGCCCACGGCGGCGCACTCCTCGTCCTCTGCGTCGCGCTTCCGCTTCCGCTCGGTGCTCGCGACATCTTCGCGGGCGTGCCCGCCGCCGACCTCGCGCGGCCGCCGCGCGCCGTTGCGGACCTGCCGCGAGGATCCGCGGGCCGCGTCTTCCCGGTCGTGTCGGACGGCGTGCTCCTCGAGGCGTGGCTGAGGTCCGCGGGCGGTCTGTGGACCCCGGACACCGCGCGCCGCGCGCACGATGCGCTCTCGGGTTACGGGTCGCTCTCCGTCGGACTCGCGTCGGCCGCCTCCCCGTCGCCGATCGGCAACCCGTGGCGCGCGCGGCTTCTCGGAGCCGCGCTCTCCGGCGGCGACGCCGAAACGCTTCTCGGACTCGCCGACGTCCGCCACGTCGTGACGCCGTTCCCGGCCGCGATGCCGGGCGCGCGGATCGAAGCGCGGGCGGGAGACGTCCTCCGCTACGGGCTCGAACGGTCGCTCGGACGCGTGTTCTTCACGCGCGACGCCGTCCCGATCGGCGACGACGGGGCGTTCCGCGCGCTCTCGGAGCGCACCTTCGACCCGGAGGAGCGCGCGCTCGTCGCGCCGGGAGAGGGCGAGCTCCCGCCGCGCCGCGCGGCGAAGGGCTTCGCCGTCGCCCACGTGACGCGCGACGAGCCCGAAGCTCTCGAGGTCGGGACGGCGACGTCCGAGGCGACGACCCTCGTCATCACACGCTCCTGGGACTCCGGCTGGGAGGCGCGTCTCGACGGCGTGCGCGTTCCGCTCCGGCGCTGCGATCTCGCGCTCATGGCGGTCGCGGTCCCGCCCGGCGAGCACGCGCTCGCGCTCGCGTACCGCCCCGCCGCGTTCCGCGCCGGCGTCGCCGTGTCCGGGGCGTCCCTTCTCGTCCTTCTCGGGCTCGTCCTCGCGGGCGGGAAGACGAAGGACGCGTGACCTCTCCGGACGCGTTCCTCCTCGCGGTCTTCGCGGCGGTCGGAGCGATCACGGGCTCGTTCGCGAACGTCTGCATCCATCGGCTCCCGCGCGGCGAGTCCGTCGTCCGCCCGGCGTCGCGCTGCCCCTCGTGCGGGGCGGGAATCGCCTGGCACGACAACGTCCCGGTCCTCTCGTGGCTCGTCCTCGGGGGGCGCTGCCGCACGTGCCGCGCGCCCATCTCGCCGCGCTACCCGCTCGTCGAGGCCGCGGGATCGGCGATCTTTCTCGCCGCGGCGCTCCTGTGGGGTCCGACGCCGGTCGCCGCGGGCGGCGCGCTCCTCGCGCTCGCCGGGCTGATCCTCGTCTTCACCGACCTCGAGACCCGGACGCTCCCCGACGAGGTCACGCTGGGGACCCTCGCGCTCGGCCTTCTCGTCGCCGCGGTCCGGGATCGCACGGCGACCGGGCCGGGCGCGCCGTTCTGGGCCGCCCACGGCCATCTCGTCGAGGCCGCGCTCGGCGCCGCGGTGGGGGCCGCGTTCCTCGAGCTCGTCCGCCGCGCCTACGCGGCCCTCCGCGGGCAGGAAGGAATGGGCGGAGGCGACGTGAAGATGCTCGCGATGGCGGGGGCGTTCACGGGCCCCGCGGGCGTCTTCCTGACGCTTTTCTTCGCGTCTCTCGCGGGGACGCTGGTCGCAGGCGGAGCCGCTCTCGTGCGGCGGGCGCGCTGGGCCGCCGCGTTCTCTTCCGCGAGGGGCGGGGAGCGGGCGCGGGCCCTCGCGGAAGCGCACGGCCTGCTCGTTCGTCCGGACGGCCGGGTCGGCGCCGCGGGCCCGAGGTGGCGCGAGGTGCCGGGCGCCTCCGCGACCGGCGAACCGGTTTCCGCCGACCGGCGCGCCGCGGGCCGCCTCCTCGCCTTCGTCCGCCTCGCGCGCCGCCGCGCCGCGGGCGGGGAACCGAGCGCCTCCGGCCGGATCATCCTCGACGACGGCGCCGACTTCTTCCGCGTTCTCGCGGCCCGCGCGGCCGGAACCCCCGCGGGCCTCCTCGTCCTCCTCGCGCGCGCGGACGTGCCCTTCGGCGTCTTCCTCGCGGCCGGGTCCGTCCTCGCGTTCGCCTTCGGCCGTCCCGCCCTGGAGGTTCTCGTCGGAGGGGGCGCGGGCCTGATCTCGAGGCTCCTGCCGTGACGAGCCGATCGTTCGAGCGGGAGGTCCGCAACGTGATCGTGGGCGGGCTCGTGACGCTCCTTTTTCTCGCCGGCACGGCGGCGGTCGTCCTCCGCAACACGACCGCGTGGGGCGTCGCGGAGGCCGGGCGGCGCCGCGCGCGCGAGACGCGCTCGGCGGCCGCGGCGTTCGCGGCGGCCGCGAATCCGGCCCGCGCCCTCGCCGACGACGTCGGTCCCGGGCGGGCGCTCGGCGAGAACGGGGCGCGGAGCGCAGCGCTCTACGACGCGCTCGGCGCCCGCGTCGCGGACGCGCCGTACCTGCCCGGCGCGGGCGAAGCGCCGTCCCGGCTCGACGCCACCGATCTCGCGGGAGAGGCCGCGCTCGTGCGCGACGGGCCGGCGGGTCCCATCGTCCTCGCGCCTCTGCCGGGAACGGGCCACGTCCTGCGCGTCGCATGGAACGATCCGGCCGTCGCGGCCGCGCGCCGGAACGCCCGGATCGTCCTCGTCGCGATCCCCGCGGCGGCGGCCGTGCTCGTGGTCCTCGTCGTGCCGTTCCTGAGGCGGCTCATGGCCCCGATCGACGCGATCGCCCAGGCGGCGCGCGGCGCCGGCGACCTCGTTCCCGACGTCGTCGCGCGCTCCGCGCGCGACGAGGCCGAAGGTGCCGCCGAGACGTTCGCGCGCACCGTCGACGCCCTCAAGAAGCGCACGGAGGAGCTCGAGGAGCTCCGGAAGACGGAGCAGCGGCGGGCCGACGCCCTCGCCGTGACGGCCGAAACGCTCGTGCGCTCGCACCCGGGCGGCCTCCTCGTCGTCGACGCGGGAGGCCGGCTCGCCGAGGCGAACGCTCCCGCGCGCGCGGTCCTCGACCTCCGCACGGAGGACACGGGCCGGCCGGCCGCGGAGGTGCTCGCCCACGTTCCGGCGCTCGCGGCCGCTGCCGAGCGCGCGCGCGCGGGCGCCCCGACGCTGTCGAGCGAGTTCGCGGTCGGCGAAGGCGCGCTCGCTCGCCTCCTCGAGGTCATCGCCGTCCCGATCCTCGACGCCGGAGAGACCGTTCTCGGGGCCCTCCTGTTCGTCGAGGACCGGACGGACACCCGCCGGCTCGAGCGCGAGCTGTCCTCCCGGCGCGAGCTCGCCGCGCTCGGCGAGATGTCCGCGGGAATCGCGCACGAGTTTCGCAACGCGACGGGGACGATCCTCGGATGGGCGCGCCTTGCGGCGCGGACGGACGACGCGGTCGCGCGGGCGAGGCACCTCGAAGCGATCCAGGCCGAGGCCGAGCACGTCGCGCGCGTGACGGGGGATTTCCTGTTCTTCGCGCGGCCCGAGCGGCTCGAGGCGGCGCCGTGCGACCTCGAGGCGCTTGCGCTCGAAATCGCCGCCGAGCAGAAGACCCTGACGCCGGGCGTCGACGTGTCGGTCGGCGGCTCTTTCTCGGCCGCGTTCGCGGACGCGGCCCTCGTGAAGCGCGCGCTCGTGAACCTCGTCAAGAACGCGTGCGAGGCCGCCGCCGACCGCCCGGGCGGGGGCCGCGTCCTTCTCTCCGGGGAAGGAGCGGCGGCGGGAACGGTCCGCGTCGCCGTCGAGGACGACGGGCCCGGCGTGTCGGACGAAGCCGCCGCCAAGCTCTTCGTCCCGTTCGCCACGACCAAGGAGTCGGGCACGGGCCTCGGGCTCGCGCTCGTCGCGAAGATCGCGGCGCTCCACCGCGGGAGCGTCTCGGCCGGGAAGTCGGTCGCCCTCGGCGGCGCGCGCTTCGTCCTTTCGCTTCCCGCCGCGGGCTGAGCGATCAGTTCGGCGCGGGACCGCCGGGCGGACGTGCGGCCGTCTTCGCCCTCTTCTCGACGAGGCCCCTGAACTGGTCCTTGTCGAGGGACTTCTCGAAGGCCTCGTCGGGCTCGACGACGCCCGCGACGACGAGGTCCGCGAGGCTCTGGTCCATCCCGATCATTCCGGACGTGCGGCCGGTCTGGATGAGCGTCGAGATCATGGCGGTCTTGCCTTCGCGTATGTTGTTCGAGAGCGCGGACGACCCCCGGAGAACCTCGAACGCCGCGACGCGGCCGCCGCCCTTCTTCTTGAGGAGGACCTGCGCGACGACGCCCTTGAGGACTTCGGCGAGGACGGTCCGAACCTGCTCCTGCTCCTCGGCGGGAAAGCTGTCGATCAGCCGGTCGACGGCCTTCGCGGCGGAATTCGTGTGGAGGGTCCCGAAGACGAGGAGGCCCGTCTCGGCGGCCCTGAGCGCCATCGACATCGTCTCGAGGTCGCGCAGCTCGCCGACGAGGACGACGTCGGGGTCCTCGCGCAGCGCCGCCTTGAGGGCGCCCGCGAACGTCGGCGTGTCGAAGCCGAGCTCGCGGTGCGAGATGAGCGACTTGTTCGGGCGATGGAGGAACTCGACGGGGTCCTCGATCGTGACGATGTGGGACGCCCGCGTCCGGTTGATCCAGTCGAGGAGAGCCGCGAGCGTCGTCGACTTGCCCGAGCCCGTCGGCCCGGTCACGAGGACGAGGCCGCGCACGATCCGTGCGACGTTCGCGACGAGGGGCGGGAGCCCGAGCTCCTCGATCGCGAGGACGCGCGGCGGGATCATGCGCAGGACGGCTCCCGAACCGTGCTCCTGCCGGAACAGGTTCACGCGGAAGCGCGCGATCTCGCCCATCGCGTAGGCAAAGTCCGTGTCGCCCGTCTCGCGCCACTCGCGGAGCGGCTTCTCGGGGGCGATCGGGACGATCAGGCTCTCGTATTCCTCCTCGGTGAGCGTCCGCCACTTGAGGCGCTCGAGGTCGCCGTCCACGCGGACGAGCGGGGGCGAGCCGACGGCGAGGTGAAGGTCCGAGGCCTTCTTGTCGACCATGATCCGGAGGAGCTTGTCGATCCGGTTGACGCCCGCGTGGATCGAGCTCATTCGAGCGCCTGCCTTTCCTCGGCGAGGATCTTCTCGAAGGGCTCCTTCTTGACGGCCTTCTCCATCGCGAGCTCCGGGTCGATCTTGCCCTCCTCGCAGAGGCGCAGGAGCGACTGGTCCATCGTGCACATCCCGGCGAGCTGGCCGGTCTGGAGGGCGGACGGGATCTGGTGCGTCTTGCCCTCGCGGATGAGCGCCGCGACGGCGGCCGTCGTCCGGAGGATCTCGAACGCGGCGATGCGCCCCTCGAAGCCGCGGCGCGGGAGGAGCGCCTGCGAGACGACGGCCTTCAGGGAGTCCGCGAGCATGACCCGGATCTGTCCCTGCTGTCCGGGAGGGAACGAGGAGATCACGCGGTCGACCGTCGAGGGCGCGTTCGTCGTGTGGAGCGTCCCGAGGACGAGGTGGCCCGTCTCGGACGCCGTGATCGCGAGCGCGATCGTCTCGAGGTCGCGCATCTCGCCGACGAGGATGACGTCGGGGTCCTCGCGCAGCGCGGCCTTCAGGGCGCGCGCGAAGGAGGCCGTGTGCTGCGGCACCTGCCGCTGGTTCACGAGCGCTTCCTTGTTCGGGTGGACGAACTCGACGGGGTCCTCGACCGTGATGATGTGACAGGGCCGGGTCTCGTTGATCCGGTCGATGAGCGCCGCGAGCGTCGTGGACTTGCCGCAGCCCGAGGGCCCCGTCACGAGGACGAGACCCTGCGTGAGCTTCATGATGTCCGAGACCGTCTGCGGCGGGAGCCCGATCTCCTCGATCGTCGGGATCGTCCGCGGGACGACGCGGAAGCAGGCGTCGAAGCCCCCGCGTTGCGAGTAGAAGTTCGCCCGGAAGCGGCCGAGGCCGGGCAGCTTGAGGCAGACGTCGATCTGGCGCTCCCTTTCGAGGCGCTTCCAGTCGTCCTCCGGAAGGACTTCCCGGATGAGCTGCGAGGCCCGGGCGCGCGTCATGACGGGGGCGTCCACCGGCTCGAGGAACCCCTGCTGGCGCCGGTGCGGAAGGAACCCGGTCGCGAGGTGGAGGTCCGAGGCGCCCCGCTTGACCGTGTCGGCGAGGTACTCGACGAGCCGGGCCGAGTCGTTTCCGGCGAGGTCCACGGTCTCGACCTCGGCTTCGACCTCGGGCAGCGCGTCGCGCGCCTCGGTCCCCTTGAGAACTCCGACGAGCCGGCGGGCCTTCTCGCGCACCTTGCCGTCGAGAGCGGGCATCTGGGACACGCGCGAGCAGATTCCCGCGATCTGGGTCTGCATCTTCTCGTCGGTCGCGAGCTTCGCCATCGCGTCGAGGATCTCCATCTGGACGTCCGGCTGCGTGACGGCGGCCTTGAACGCGTCGAGGAGCGGCTGCGCGGCGCGCGGGTCGCCGAGGTCGCCGAGGGCGGACGCGGCCGGGATCGAGAGCTCCGGTTCGCGGACCGCCGCGAGGAGGCGCGCGAGGACGGCGTCGTCGCCCTTCCCGAGACGCCCGAGCGTCTCGACGGCGCGCGTCTTCACCCAGACGTCCTTGTCGTCGACGAGCGCGATCCAGATCGGAAGCGCCTTGGCGTCGGCGAGGGCGAGCGTCATCTCCGAAGCCGCCTTCGCGAGCGCGGGATCGGGGTCGCGCGTGAGCTTCAGGAGCGCGTTCACGAAGCCGGGCAGGCCGTCGCGGGCGGTCTCGACGGCGCGGTCGCGCACCCAGACGAACGAGCCGCGGAAGTGTTCGAGGATCCTGCGCGCGAGGAGGTCCGGGGCGTAGGGAAGAAGGAGTCCGACCGTGCCGCCCCTCACGAGCGCGTTCCCGTCCGCGAGGAGCGGGACGATCTCGGGCGTGTGGTCCTGCTTGGCGCTGAGGAGAAGCTTCTTGAGCGCCGCGAACGATGCCTCCATGACGCGCCCGCCGGCCGTGCGCGCCATCTGGAGGACGTCCGGGAAGTAGCTCTCGTTCGGGTTCTTCTCGAGGACCGCGAGCGCCGAGAACCGGATTTCCTCGTTCTCGTCCTGCAGGAGCGGGACCGCGAGGCTCGCCGCGACGTCCGCGCTCCCCTCGAACGACATCTCGCTGACCGCCTTCAGGGCGCGGGCGCGCACGGCCGGGTTCGAGGCGGTCAGCACGCGCTTCGCGATGTCGAACGCGACCTGCGCCGGGAGCTCCTTGGCGAGCTCGAGCGCCGCGAGGCGGGCGAAGTCGTCTCCGCGCGACGCGACCTCCTGGAGGAAGGGCGGGAGCTGGGGCCCCGCGAGGTCCTTCAGAAAGCGCATGACGGCCCGGCGCACGGCGTCGGACCGCGTCTTGAGCATCGGGACGAGCGCCTCGAGTCCCGCCCGGTCGTGCCGCCTCTTGAGGATCGCGAGACCGGCGGCGCGAATCTCCGGGACCTGGTCGACGGCCGTCCACGCGACCCATTCGACGTCGGGTTTCGAGAGCGCCTGGAACTTGTCGAGGAGCTCTTTCTTCTGTTCCTCGCCCGCCCACTTGTGCTCGCGCAAGTGCGCGATGAATGCGGGCTCGGACCGAAGCCCACGCAGCTTCTCTAGCACGTCGCCCCGCTTTCCATCGCGCCGCTATCGTAGCCGACCCCCGACACCCTTCGTCCGGGGTCTTCTCTCGCCGGGCCGGTGTGTAACGAAAAGTGTCAGCTGGCCGACAGCAACCCGCGGTTCCGAACCTCCTGATCCGAAAACAGCCCTTTATGCGACAATGAGTTGCGATCCGAAATCAGGTGGCGGCACGATCCTCGCGTAGAAGGGAGCGGGAAACCATGGAGATGCGCGTTCCGAGCTCCGGCCTCCGACGCACGACCGGGCCGTCCGCCCGCGCGGGCGAACGCGGTTTCTCGCTCGTCGAGCTTCTCGTCGTCATCGCGATCCTCGCCGTGCTCTTCATCGCCGGCGGGCGATCGATCCTCAAAGCCTGGCAGCGCCAGAAGCTCGCGAGCGCGGCGACGGACGTCAAGGTCCTCTTCCAGCGCGCGCTGCCCGAGATGCAGCGCCTCGGCATCACGACGTTCGTGCAGGTCGGCCCGCTCGTGACGACCGCCGCCGTCCGCTACATCCCGATCTACCTGATCGGGGACGCGAACGGGGACGGGCAGGTCACGGCCGGATTCGCGAACCCGGCGCCGGTCGGCGGCGACCTCCTGATCGACGAGTACGACATCATCGTGCTGGGAAAGACCGGCGTAAAGGGCGTGACGGGCGAGTCGGAGGATTTCTGCCTCTCCGTGAACGACATCACAGAGGTCCAGTCCAGCCGCTGGCTGAACTCCGCCGTCGTGTGTGCCGTCCCCACGGACTCCCCGTTCTGCGATGCGAAGCCCTGGACGGTGGGTCGGGCGCTCCAGTGCGACTTCCAGGGGCGCGCGATCGATACGAACACAGGCCTCCAGCTCGCCGGGCCGGCGCAGCTCGTGCTGACGCACGTGGGCGTCGTGAACGGGGCCTTCACGCCGCCGACGCGGTACGTCCTCAGCATCAACCCGGTCTGGAGCGTCAGGATCCAGAAGCAGATCCGGGACGTCTCGAGCAACTGGGTGGACCAGCTCGGTGGGTGACGGCGTGAAACACCTCTTCTCCCGCCCCCGCGCACGCGGCTCCAGCTTCGTCGAGGTCCTCCTCGCGATGACGATCATGGCGCTCGTCCTCGTCGGGATCCTCCAGATGTTCTCGGTTTCCCTCGTGATCAACAAGGGCTCGGCCGCGCGCACGCAGATGCTCTTCCGCTGCCAGCAGGTCGTCGAGAACTTCCGGTTCTTCTACTACCTGCAGCGCAACCCTCCGGCGGTGCCGCCGCCGCTCCTCACGGACCTGGCGCACGTCAGCGGCGCGGCGATGACCGTCCCCGGGACGCTGCCGATTCCGCTGAGCGAGGTCGCCCAGACGTTCCTGCCGTACACGAGCGCGGACGCGACGTGGCCGTACTGGGGCCCCACCGGGTCGAACGTCATCGAGCAGGACAGCGGCCCGTACAAGATCTCGTACACGATCAAGCAGGATCCGGCCCAGAACGTCTGGGTCATCACGGTCTCGGCGATCCCCACGGACGTCGCGACGGCGACGCGTTATTTCGGCGTCGGCCTCACGAGCGGCAAGCGGGTGGACTATGTGGCGCAGTTCCAGTAAGCCGCGGGGCGACGCGCCCACCCGCCGGGGCTTCACACTCCTCGAGGCGATGGTGTCGCTCCTCCTCCTCGTGATCGTCCTGACGGTCGCGATGTCGATGCTCTTCCAGATGCGCGCCTTCGCCGAGCGGCAGCAGTTCTTCATGCTCCCGCGCCAGACGGCGCGCCGCGCCGTGGACTACCTCTCGTACTACATCGCCGGCGCGACGGACCTGAACGCCACGGCCGACAGCCCGAACGCGCTCGTCGTGTACTACAACCTCGGCTCGCCCGGCGTCCCGATCCAGGCCTCGTACGACAACCTTGACGGGACCGAGGCGGGCAACGCCGTCACGGTGCCGAACGTCTCGACGAAGTTCGGGGACCTCGGCACGGACGTGATCACGCTGCTCGCGCCGACGAACCCGGCGAAGTACCTCGCGGCGCCCACGTTCGGGGGCCTCGGCACGGGCAGCGGCTTCTATTTCAACTTCCGCGGGGGCTGCGCGACGAGCGACGCCGCGAACTTCGCCGCGTTCCAGACGGCGACGGGGTACGACGGCACGACCCAGAGCGCGCTCCTCCTTCTCGTCGACAAGAACGGGAACTGGATCTACTTCCAGATCCCGAACGGCGGGTACGGCGTCTCGAATTGCGCGGACACGACGACGTTCAAGAACATTCACGTCACCGCCGACACGCAGTCGGCATCTCTTCCGGCACCGCCGAACGGCGCGGCCAACCTCGCCGACCCGGTCTTCCTCGTCACGGGGATCCAGGCCATCTCGTTCCGCGTCCTGACCGACCCCGCGGACGGCGTCCCGAAGCTCCAGCAGAAGCTGGGCCTCTTCGACCCCTCCACGGACAACCCGGGGACCGCCTTCGTGAACGTGATGGAGAACGTCGAGGACCTCCAGATCGCGTACGTCTACGCCCAGGAGCCCGTCGGGGGCCTCGGCACGTTCTGGAACACGGCGACCAACGACCTTCGCACGACCGGCGCGGCTTTCGGCGCGCCGCCGCAGGCAGGCCCGACGGCCGTGCCCGGCCCGACGGACGTCACGAAGGTGGTCGGGATCCGCTTTTCGGTCACCGCCCGCTCGCCGCGGCTCGGCCTCGGAGCGCAGCAGCTCACGAACGTGCAAAGCTCGCAGAGCCTCGCGACGACGACGAGCCTGCATTTCCGGCCGGCCTCGGAAAACCACCCGGTCCCGATGAACCCGCTCGCCCCGACACAGCCGGCCTACGACCTCTTCGACCACTACCGCGCGACGTCCATGCTCATGCTCCGCAACCGGACGCTGGGGAGCTGACGTGAGAGACCTGCAGGAAAGGGGCAGCGCCCTCGTCTCCGTCATCCTCGTCCTCCTCGTCCTCACGATCGTGGGCGTCGGAATCGCGTACTTCACGCAGATGGAGGACCGCCTGTCGGGCAACACGCGCATCTCGAAGGCGGCCTTCTACGCCGCGGACGCGGGCCTCCGCCGGGCCGAGCTCGCGCTGAGCGATACGGCGGGAACGAAGAGCAGCTGCGCGCCGATCACGCTCACGCAGATCCTGAGCACGGGGGCCGTTCCCGTCCTGAACGTGCCCGGGGGCGGATACACGGCGATCCCGCTGAACCTCACGACGTTCAACGGGGTGGACAGCGGGGGAAACCCCTGTCTCGCGTTGACCGACCAGATCCAGTTCCTCAACATCCCGGTCCCGGTCCTCGTCACGACGCCGGTCGTCGACCGCGCGACGTACTCGATCTACGTCCGGAACAACGTGGACGACCCGTCCGGCTCCCCGACGACGGACTCCGACTCGATCGCGAACATCGTGTCGGTCGGGACGGTCCAGCTCGTCGCCGGCACGTCGATCACGCGCATCCTCGAGGAACAGGTCCTCCTCACGTCCGGAGGCTCGTTCGGCAGCAGCCAGAAGAACCTGAACGCGGGCGGCACGGGCACGGCCCAGCAGAAGTCGAAATGAAGAACCGGATTCCTTTCCGCCTTTCCGAGCCTCTCCGACGGACGTTGGCGGTCTTTCTTCTGTTCGTCATGGCCTTCGGCGGCGCCGGCTCCGTGCAGGCGGCGGCGACCGAGGGGTACGACCCGCTCCGGCAGATCACGGCGCAGGTCCTTCGCGCGAACCTCCTGATCCTCCAGGACCTCAGCGGGTCGATGAAGTGGGACCTCTACCAGAACCAGCTCCTCGAGGATGAAGACTCGACCGGGCGCCTCGTCTGGCTGAGCACGTGCGTCGGACCGAATCCCGGGCCGACGCCGACAAACACGCCCACTCCGACGCCCACGGTGACGCCGACGGCGACGCCGACGTCCACGGACACGCCGACGGTGACGCCGACGGCCACGTTCACGTCCACGGTCACGCCCACTCCCACGAGCACGAACACGCCCACTCAGACGTTCACGGTGACGCCGACGGTGACGCCGACGCCGACGGTGACGCCGACGGCGACGCCGACGGTGACGAACACGTTCACG
>DATKLW010000190.1:0-38552 GCA_035542215.1 Thermoanaerobaculia bacterium
GAGGCCGGCCGCCTTGCCCTGGAAGACGCGTCCCGAGCCTCCGCCCTTGCCGCCGAGGAGAGCGGCGACGTCGCGCCCGAGCGCCTGGGCGTCCCCGAAGCCCTCGCCCGCGCCCAGGGCGAAGACGTGCGACCCGTCCTTCGTCGCCGTCACGAGAGCCGCGCGAGGTCCCGCCTTTTCCGCGAACCTCCGCGCGACCGCCTGGACGAACACCATGTCGCGGCCCTCCCAGTGCGCAGCCGCGACCCGGTCCGTGCCGGAGAGGAGCGCGTCGGCCGCGGCCGCGGCGAGCGCGTCCTCGGCGCGCCTGAGGTCTTTCTGCGCATCCGAGAGCTGGTCGAGCTTCGCCTTCGCGGCGTCGGCGAGCCCCTCGTCGGGCGCGCCGAGGACCGCGCGGAGCGAGGCGCTCCGCTCCTCGTGCCGCCGCAAGCGCCGCCGCGCGCGCCCACCCGCGGCGAAGAAGACCCGCGTACCGCCGCGCAGGCCCTCGGTGGAGAGAAGCACGATGGACTCGATCTCCGCCGTGTTCGCGAGATGCGTCCCGCCGCAGGTGTTGAGGTCCACGCCCGCGATCTCGACGAGCCGGACGTCGCCCGCAAAGCCTTCCGGCAGGCCGCGCGTCCTCACGGGCAGCGACTGGAACTCCGCGAAGGACACCCGCCGCGGCACGACGGCGTGCGCCGCCCGGATCTCCGCCGCGACGGCCTCTTCCAGCCGCGCGAGGTCGGCGGCGGAGAGCGACGAGGCGGCGAGCTCGACGTCGGACACGTCGGGCCCGAGGTGAAAAGCCGTCGTCGCCCAGCCGAAGCGGTCCTGCGCGACCGCCGAGAGGAGGTGCTGGCCCGTGTGCTGCTGCATGTGGTCGTAGCGGCGGCCCCAGTCGAGCTGGACGGCCGCAGGCCCCGCCACGACGGGCGAGGCAAGCGTGTGGCGGATCGCTCCATCTTTCTTCTGGACGTCGACGACCGCGACGCCGTTCACGGTCCCGCGATCGGCCGGCTGGCCGCCGCCCTCGGGATAGAGGATCGTGTCGGCGAGGACGGCCCACGGCCGCTGCCCGTCGACGCCGGTCCCGACGACGGCGGTCTCGAGCGAAGTCCGGTACGGCTCGCGCTCGTAGGCGGGCAGGCGTTCCTCGTCCACGCTAACGTCTCCCGAGCTCCGCCGTCGCGGCCGCCGCGAGCCGGTCGAACGCCTCGCCGTGGAACGGCCCCTTCTGGAACCGGACGGCGCCGTGCGGCCGGAGATCCGACGGAGGCGCGACCGGCCAGAGGAGCCGGACCGGGAGGAACGCATCGTCCATCGGAGGGCCGCCCGTCTGTTCCTTGAGAAGACTGAGCCCGGCCGCGACGTCGAGAAGCTTCGGCTCCACCTTCGAGACGAGCGTGGCGACCCAGCAGGCGACGGTCGGACGCGCGATCTCCGACTCGACGATCGTGAGGCTGTGACCGCCCGCCTCGACCAGCACGGTGTCGCCGCGCCGCGTGAACGTCACGCCCGGCGGACCGCCGAGCCAGATCTGGTAGGACGCTCCACCGCCGTCCACGGGCGCGCGGCGCAGGAACACCCGGTCGCCGCGCGCGTTTTCGAGAACGATGACGACCGTGGCGGTCGGACCCGAGCCGCGGGTCGCACGCGCGGCCGTGATCGAGATCGAACCTTCGTCCGCGAGCCGGGAGAACGCGACGTCGTCCGCAAAGGCGGGACGGGAGATCGCGGCGGCGGCGAGAAGGAGCGCGAGTCGTCTCATGTCAGAAGACCGGCGTGCCCGGAAGCATGAGAGGAGCGCTCGTGACGGAGCGCCACGCGCCGCCGGCGGGGTCGAGCGGGGCGCCGGCCGACTGGCGGAAGGTCAGGCCCTCCGCCGAACGGGCGAACGCCCGCCCCGGGAAAAGCAGGTTCAGCATGTCGAGCGGAGGGGCCGGAAGCCCCTTCGTCGTCGCGGCGAAGAGGATCGGCACCGCGGACGCGACGAGCTCCCGCCCGCGCTCCGAAACCGCCGTCTCGACGGCCTGCGCGACGCCCAGCCGCACGGTCCGCACCGAGAGGTCGCCCGAGGACACCGGCAGGTCGACGTTGCCGGCCCGGATGAGGACGTCCAGCGCGCCGCACGGGCCCTGCGCTCCAGCCGTTCGCGCGAACGTTTCGAGCGCGCTTCCCTCGAGGCCGACACGTCCGCGCGGCGACCACGCCGACGGATCGGCGCCGGGTTGGAGGCGGAGCAGGCGCTCTAAGATCACTTTTTCGCCGGTCGCGCGCTCGACCATGAGCATCTCCCGCTGCGGCCAGAAGTCGTACGCGATGTCGCGCCGGCCCGGGTCGAGCGAGAGACGCACGTACCTCAGGCGCGCGATCGGGTCCGTGCCGCCCGTGGCGCTCAGGACGTCGAGCGACACGTCGTCGATCACGTAGCCCTTCGACGGCACGCCGTCGAAGAAGCCCGCTCCAGAGACCGGCGCGGCGAGAAGAAAGAGAGCGGCGAAGGCCGCCGCCCTCTTCATCAGTGCCCCCGCCCGCGGATCGTGCGCTCTTCCGGCACCGGCGGAAGCTCCAGCTTCGTCTTCACGTCCACTTCATACGAGGCGGCGACGCGCCAGAGGCCCGCCTCCTTCTGGAAGACCTGGAGAACCCGGGAGCGCACGATCTGGTCGTCCTCGGCGCGGAAGCCCGGCGGGAGCTTCTTCCATCCCGTCAGCTCGGCATCGGCCTCGACGAGCGCGACGTCGGGCTTCAGAACGCGGATCTTGCGGACCTTGAGCGCGACCCGCGTCCCGCGCCACGTCGCGAGGACGTCGGCGATCCTCTTGTCCACCTCCGCGCGCCCGCGCGCGACCGTGCCGAACGCGTCCGCGAACGTCGCGTCGTCCCGGAACACAGCCGAGAACGCCTTCGGGTCCGCGCGGTTCCACGCGGCTTCCTCGTCGTCCATCGCCTTCCGGAGCGCGGGCTCCTCGGCCGCCGGATCGAACACGGGGCCCGTCTCGGCCGGCGGCGCCGGTCCGAGTGCGCCCGCGGCAGCGGGAGCCGACCCGTCCGCGGGAGCGGCAGCCCCGCCCTTGGGGGGCTCGTAGACCGACGAGAGAATCTTCCCGTCGCCCGCGTCCACGGAAACCTCCGTCACGCCTCCTTTGTTCGAGAAGCGGAGGAGAAACGTCCACGCGAGGCACCCGTCGAGGACGTCGACGTCGCCCGACACGATCGAGTTGACCCGGTCCGGCGCGACGGACTCCACGGCTTTCGCCTCGGCGTCCTTGACGCTCACCTTCGTCAGGCGCCGGAGGTCCGCCTCGGAGGCGCCGCGCGGCGCCTTGACCGAGCATTCCGGCATCTGGGAGAGCGCGGGGGCGGCGAGAAGGGCGGCGGCGAGCGCGAGGGTCGGGGCGCGACGCATGCCGGATTATCGCGTTCCGTCAACGCGCGTCCAGCACTCTCCGCACCTTGAAGAGAAGGTCGCCTGGCGCGAACGGCTTCTGGAGGAACACGGCGTCGCGGTGCCCGGCCTCGCCCAGCGCCGCCGCGTCCGGCGGGTGGCCCGACATGAAGAGGACGGGCGCGTTCACCCCGAGGGCGTCGAGGCGGCGCTTCAGAACCGTCCCGCTCATCCCCGGCATCACGACGTCGCTCACGACGAGCTGGATCGCGGCGGCGTTCAGACGCGCCACGTTCACGGCCTCCGGGCCCGACGCGGCTTCGTAGACGGCGTAGCCGTTCCGCTCGAGGACGTCGCGTGCGAAGCGGCGCACGAGGTCGTCGTCCTCGACGAGGAGCACCGTCTCGGTTCCCATCGGAGCCGGGCGCCGCGGCGTGCCCGACACGGGCCGGCCGGTTGCAGCGTCCTCGACGCGCGGCAGGTACACGCGGAACGTGGTCCCGTGGCCGAGGTCGCTGTAGACCCAGATGAACCCGCCGCTCTGCTTCACGATTCCGTAAACGGTCGCGAGGCCGAGGCCGGTTCCCTTTCCTGCCGGCTTCGTCGTGAAGAACGGCTCGAAGATCCGCGCCAGGGTCGCGGGGTCCATTCCGCAGCCGTCGTCGCTCACGGCGAGCATGACGTAAGGTCCCGGCGCCCCCGCCGGGTGCGCGGCCACGTACGCCTCGTCGAGGTCCACGTTCCGCGTCTCGATCCTCAGCGTCCCCCCTTTCGGCATCGCGTCTCGCGCGTTCACGGCGAGATTCAGGAGGACTTGCTCGATCTGGCCGTGGTCGGCACGGACCCGGCCGAGATCGGCCGCGAGGTCCTTCTGGATCCGGAGGTCCATCCCGAGGAGGCGCGCGAGCATCGGCTCCAGCCCGGACACGACGTCGTTCAGGACGAAGACCGAGATCCTCTGCAGCTGCTGCCGGCTGAAAGCGAGCAGCTGGCGCGTCAGAGAGGCCGCTCGCTCGGCCGCGCGGCTGATCTCCCCGACCTCGGCGAGGGCGGCGTCGCCCAGCGGACGCTCCGACAGGAGCTGGGCGTAACCAAGGATCGCAGTGAGGAGGTTGTTGAAGTCGTGCGCGATCCCGCCGGCGAGCTGACCGACCGCTTCCATCCGGGACGCCTGCCGTTGCCGCGCCTCATCCCGGGTCTGCTTCTCGTCGTCCTGCTCCACTCGGTCTCCCCGAAGGCTCCAGCCTGGCGGCCGAAGGGCCCTCCCATACCTTGTAGACGGCCGGAGGGACCGGTTTTCAACCTCCCGGAAGTCCTTGAAGTAGAAGGTTTCCGGTCGTAGGCTCGCGGGCGGGCGGAGATTACGCATGGCAGCCGGGGCGAGCCAAAACGACATTTCTCCAGAACCAGGAACGCCTCTCGAAGGCGCCGCCGCGGGATCGCTGCCCGACGCATGGGATTGGGAGAGGCTGGACGGCCACCTGCGGCCCCGCCTCGTGGCCGTGGGTACCCGGCGCTTCGGCTGCACGGCCGAGGAAGCCGAGGACCTGATTCAGGACATCTTCGAGGCGGTCCTGCTCAAGCGCCCCCGCGTGCGCAACGTGGAAGGCTATCTCGTCAGCGCGTTCTTCAACCGCTGCTTCGACCGTGTCGAACAGCGGGCGCGCCAGCTCACGCTGGAGCTCTCGATCGAAACCGCTCCCGCCGCGCGCGATGCGTCCGAACGGCTGCTCAATGCGTTCCACGTCCGCGGCGCGTTCCGCCGGCTGACGCCCGTCTGCCGGAGGCTGATCCGCTCGTACTGCGTCTTTCGGGTCTCGCTCGCCGAGGCGGCGGCCGACTCGGGCTGCACGGTTCCGGCCGTCTGGAAGCGCATCAACCAATGCATCAAGAGGATGAGAACGTGCCTCGCGCCCTGAGGGCCCACGCCGCCGAGATCGACCTGCTCGCTCTCGCGCTCGGACGCGCGGAGGACGCGTCCGCCCGGACGCGCGGCCACGTCGCCGGCTGCGCGACGTGCGCGCGGCGCGCGGAAAGGCTCGCCTCTCTCGCGGACGCCGTGCGACTCGACGCGGAGATCGACGAAGAGCTCAAGGCCGCGGGGCCTCCCCCGCCGCCGCGCTCCGCCGAACGCCGCGCCCGGCTCGCGGAGGCCGCCGCCCGCTCCGACGCCGCTCTCCGGGCAGCCGACGCGCTCGTCGAATCCGCACGCGACCCCGAGGCCGATCTCGACGCCCTCGTCGGTTCGCACATCGGCTCGCCGGACGGGAGGCTCGCGCTCCTCTACGCACTGCAACGCGCGAATTTCACGGCGGGCGTCCCGCAACGCGCACTCGCGCTCGCGACCGCCGTGATCGCCGCCGCCGGGCGCCTCGCCGGCGAGTCCGGACTCGCCGTCCTCGTCGGAGAAGCGCGGGCGATCGAGTCGCACGGGTTCCTCAGCATCGGACGGCTCGCCGAGGCCCGGGAATCCGCGCGCGCGGCGCGCCGCGCGCACGCGGACGCCGGGAGCGACGCGTTCTCCCACGCCCTGTGCGACTACTTCGAGGCGAGCGTCATGTGCTTCCAGGGCGAGTTCGGCCCGGCGGAGCGGCTTCTCGGGGGCGCGGCCCGCGTCTTCGCCGAGCACGCGCAGGATCACTGGGTCGGCCGCGCCGAGGGGATGCTCGCCTCCGCGCTTTCCCAGCGAGGGGACAAGCGGCGCGCGCTCGCCGCGTACGACGCGGCGCTCGAACGGCTCGACCCGGATCAGGACGCGAACGCCGTCGCGGCGTGCCTCCTGAACCGCAGCCGCTGCCTCGGCGCCCTCGGACGGTTCGAGGCCGCGCAGCAGGGGTTCGCGCAGGCCCTCCAGGCGGCGCGCCGCCACCATCTCGACGCGCTCGTCTTCGGCGTCCGCCAGAATCTCGCCGAGCTCGAGATGCTCCGCGGCGACCTCGAGAAGGCGCTCGCCTCGTTCCGGGCCGTGGCTGACGACGCGGACCGGCTGGGCCTCGAGGAGGACCAGGTCGTCACGCGGCTCGCCGCCGCCGAATGTCTCGGCCGCCTCGGCCGGACGGACGAGATGATCGCCGCGCTGCGCGCGATCGGCCGGCTCGTCGCCGTGACCGACCTCCGGGGAAGCCCGGCGTGGAGCGAGCTCGCCTCGCGGCTCGACCCGGGCGACGTGGACGTCGGTCTCGTGTCCGAGGTGCGCCGGCACGTGGAGGGCGAGCTCGACGGCTTCTCGCTCCCGTTCCGCGCTGCGAAGCGCGCGTAAACGCGGCATTCCGTCGATTCTCACGTTCGGCCGGTCGAAAGCCGTGTGCCGATTCCGTCTCTAGAGATGTAAAGGCGGAAAGCTGAGCGCTCACGTCTCCCGCCTCCACACGCGCGCCGCACACCGTCGCGCCACAGGAGGAAGACATGGACGCTCTCACCCTGCTACTGCTTCTCTTCGGCTTCGACTCCGCCACGACGGCGGACGACCCAAGCGACCCGGAACGCGGACAGAAACCGATCGGCTGAGCCGCCTCGTGCCCGGCGGGCGCCCGCCGGGCGTTTTCCCTCCTCGCGAGCCGATTGCGGGCGTCGCGATAGACTTCTCCGGCGCGGCTCCGTCCGCGGACTCAGAATGAAGACAGGCCCCTCCACCTACAAGGCCGGCGCCGTCATCCTCGAGGAGGGCGCCCGCGACCAGGTCATGTTCGTCATCGAGGACGGCTCGGTCGAGATCTTCCGGACGGACGGCGGCGTCGTGCGGACGATCCGGGTCCTCGGGACCGGAGATTTTTTCGGGGAGATGGGCCTTCTCGACGACCAGCCCCGGACCGCCTCCGCGCGCGCCGCGACCGACTGCACGCTCCTCGGCCTGGACGCCGCCGGTCTCGACGCCCTCCTGCGCGCCCATCCCGAGGTTGCGGTCCGCATGCTCCGCACGATGGCCGCGCGGCTCCGCGAGGCCGGCGCCGAGGGCCGCGCCCCCGCGGCGAAAAAGGGCGCGCGATCCCCCGAGAAGCAGAAGCCCGCCCCGGCCCCGGCCGCCCCGGCGAGCGCGCTCGGTGCGCTCGTGACCCCGGAGGGCGGCGAAATCGCTCTGCCCGCGAAAGACGAGATCACGCTCGGACGTCCGGACCAGGTGTCGGGGTTCCGCCCGGACATCGACCTCGGGCCGCTCGACACGCAGCGCATGACGAGCCGCCGCCACGCGAAGCTCGTGCGCGAGGACGGCGGCCTTTTCGTCCTCGAAGAGGTCGGAACCGCGAACGGAACGTTCGTGAACGGGACCCGGATCCTCCCGGGCGTGAAGACGAGAGTCGCGGGCGGCGACACGCTCCGGTTCGGCGGCATCTCCCTCGTCTATCGGGCGGAGTAGCCGCCGTGCCGCTTCAGATCCACGAGTCGAAGGTCGAGGGCGGATTCGTCGTCCTCGAGCCGGTCGGACGCCTCGAATCGAAGACCTCGCCGGACCTCGACAAGAAGGTCGTCGCGCTGCTCGCCGCGGGCGAGCGGCGCTTCGTCGTGGATCTCGGGGCCACGGACTACGTCTCGAGCGCGGGGCTCCGCGTTCTTCTCATGCTCGCCAAGAAGCTCGCGGGCGGCGGCGGCCGGCTCGTGCTCTGCGGCCTGAATCCGCAGGTGCGCGACGTCTTCGAGATCGCGGGCCTCGGGGCCCTCTTCGCGATCCACCCGACGCGCGCGGCCGCGCTCGCCGCTGCCGAGGCCGGACCCGCGCAAAGCGTGGATCGCTCGCGCGCCGTCCAGCCGCCCGCACGGCCTTCCGAGCCCGCGCCTGCCGGCGAAGAGAAGAGCCCGGCGCCCGAGTCGGCGCCCCCGGCATCCGGGGACGACCCGTATCTCGCGCGCCTGCTTGCGGTTCTCGGCCCGGCCGGGGCCGCCTCGGGCGCGACCGCGGCAGATCCGGCGCTCATCGAGCGCGTGGCGGCCGTGCTCCTCGGCTCCGCGCCCCGCTAGACCCTCCTCACCGGACGGGCGCGACGCGGAACGTCTTCATGCTTCGCGCCGGACCGCCCGGCGTCCTTCCGACGACCACGATCGTGAGGTCGTCGGCCGGCGGCTCGCCCCCGAGGTGCGCGAGGACGGACGTGAGAACGTCCGTGAGGATGTCCTCCGCCGAGCCGGCCGAAGCGCGGAGGACCTCGCGGAGGCGCTCCTCGCCGAAGAGGTCGCCGCCGTGCGGCGCCTCCGAGACGCCATCCGTGTACAGGATCACGGCGTCTCCGGCGCCCAGGTCGAACGATCCCTCGGGAAAGGACCCGTCCGCGGCGACGGCGAGCGGAAGATTCGGGGTTCCGGGGATGCGCTCGACCTTCCCTCCCGCGCGGCGCACGAGCGGGAGCATGTGGCCCGCGTTCGCGAAGCGCACGCGGCCGCTCGACGGGTCGAGGACGAGGAGGAGACACGTCACGAACATCCCGTCCTCGGCCTCCGCCGCGAGGACGCGGTTGACGCACGCGAGGATCTCGCCGGGGTCGGTCCGCGCGACGGAGTGAAGCCTCATCTCGCTGCCGAGACGCGCCATGAAGAGGGCCGCCGAGATTCCCTTGCCCGAGACGTCGCCGACCGCGACGCCGACCGAGCCGCCGTCCAGCGGGAGGAACGCATAGTAGTCGCCGCCGACCTCGAGCGCGGGCGCATAGTGCGCGCGGAATTCCCAGCCCGGCACCTCGGGCCGCGACTGCGGGAGAAATCGCTCCTGCACCCGCCGGGCGAGCGCGAGGTCGTGGAGGACGGCCTCCTCGGCCACGAGCCGGCGGTGGAGACGCACGTTCGACAGGGCGAGCGCGGCCTGCCCCGCGATCGCGAGAAGGACGGCCATGTCGTCCCCGTCGAACTGGAGGCGCGCGTCGGCGGTGTAGAGAGTGATGACGCCGAACACGTCGTCGCCCGCCAGCATCGGAACGCAGACGACGGAGCGGATCCCGAGCAGCTGGACGCTGACGCCCTCCACGAATCGCCCGTCGTGGCTCGCGTCCACGCTCAGGATCGCGCGCCGGTTCTTGATCGCGTCCGAGACGATCGTCGTCGACATCGCGATCTCCGCGCCCCCCTCGCGGCGCGACAGCGCGGCCTGCACGACGAGCTCGTCCGTCGTCGCGTTGCCGACGATCACGAAGCCGCGGTCGGCCTTCGGAAATACCGCGAACACCTTCTCGAGGACGATCCGGAGCATCGTCCGCTCGTCGAGCGTGCCGCGCAGCGCGAGCCCGACGTCGTAGACGAGCCGCAGACGCCGGCTCCATTCGTCGGCGGACCCGTCTCCCGGGCGGACGGGGACGGGGCCCTCGGTCGCGCTGCGCGACTCGAGGACCGGCAGCGGAAGATCCCGGACGAGGAGAAGGCGGGAGCGCTCGACCGAGTCGGATTCCGCGAGATCCCCGCGGCGGAAGGCGCACTCGACGTTTCCGAGCGTCAGGACGTCGCCGTCGCGGAGGACGGCCGCACCCGTGATCTTCCTCCCGTTCACGCGCGAGCCGTTCTGGCTGCCGAGGTCGCGCACGGACCATGCGCCTCCGGGCCCGGGAACGAGGACGGCGTGCCGGCGGGAGACGGACGGATCCATGAGTGGAACCGCGGCCTGCGAGCTCCGGCCGATCTCCGCCTCCTGAGACACCAGGAAGCGGGTCCCGGCGGACGCTCCGCTCCGGACGATGAGTTCTGCCATCCAGGCCCCCCGCGACCCGCGGACGAGGTTAGCAAAGGACCGACCCCGGCTTCGCTGCTAGACTGGCGGACCGATCATGCGAGAAGAACTCAGCCAGATCGACCTGTCGCCCCTCGCCGAGCTGGTCCGGATCAAGCACGAAGAGGAAGTCCTCGCCGAGCGCCTCGTCAAGATCGAGGACCGCGCCGAGAAGGTCTCCCGGACCGTCTACGATCGCGTCAAGCGCGACTACGAAACGCGCAGGACGGCGCTGGAAAAGGAATCGCGGCCGCTCAAGGACAAGGCCCGCGTCGAATACCGGCGCCTCCAGGCCCTCCGGGCGCAGGTCGCGCAGGCCGTCGAAGCCGCCGCGCTCGACAAGGAAGAGCTCGAGCTTCGAAAGGATCTCGGCGAGTTCCCCGAAAAGGACTATAAGGAAAAACTCGCAGCCTGCGAGGAACGCCTCGGCGGCGAGAAGAAGGCGCTCGACGACGTCGACCAGACGAAGGCGAAGTTCCTCGAGGCGTTCCGCTCCGAGGAGGAGCTCGAGGCCGGCCCGCATCCGTCTCCCCCGCCTCCCCCGGCGCGGCCCTCGTCCGCCTCATCGACGTTCGTCCCGCCCCCGGCGGACGCGACCGTGATCGGCGGCTCCGCCCTGGAACCCGAATCGCCCGACGCGACCGTCATCCGGACGCCGGATCCGGGGCCCGGGTCGACGGCCGCCGGCCCGGAACCGACGCGGATCCTGTCGCGCATGCGGCTCGCGCTCCTCGATGCACAGGACGCCGTCGAGAGGGAGTTCCCCGTGAAGCCGGGCGTCTCGATGATCGGGCGCCTCGCCCAGAGCGACATCCACCTCCCGACGCCGGACGTGTCGCGCCGGCACGCCCAGCTCGTCCTCGGCGACGACGGCTGCTTCATCGTGGACATGGGCTCCGAGAACGGCGTCACCGTGAACGGCGCCCGCGTCCAGAAGCACAAGCTCGCGGACGGCGATCTCGTGCAGCTCGGCAAGCAGCGACTTCGCTTCCTCGCCTGACGCGCCGTCAGAAGCGCTTCGTGAGCCGGAGGCGGTTGCGCCCGTCGCGGCGCTCGTAAGCCTGGGTGTCCGTGAGGCTGCGGACGATCAGGATGCCGAGACCGCCGATCGGCCGAGCCTCGAGCGCCGCGCCCGTGTCGGGCGCGAGCAGGGAGAGCGGGTCGAAGGGCGCCCCCGTGTCGGCGACCGCGAGCGTGAGGAGGCCCGGCTCGACGTGGAAATCCAGGTCGATGTCGTGCGCCTTCCGGTCTCCGAACGCGTGGCGGCGCACGTTCGACAGGACCTCGTCGAGGACGACGAGCATCTCGGCCCGGAAGCGCTCGGGCAGCCCGTGCCTTTCGGCGAGCGCCCCGAAGACGGACTGGGCCTCGTCGAGGCCGCCGCGGGTCGTCCGGACGCGGGCGGCGACGTGCTCGCTCTGCGGCCCGCCGGACGCCCCCGAGAGCCCGGCGAGGTCCGTCGAGGCCATCTCGGCCAGCGAGAGAGAGGCCAGGGAGAGGACGACGCGCGCGAGGCCCGCCCCCTCCCGAGCCGAGGCCGGCAGCGTCGCGTCCATGCGCGCGATCGCGCGGATGGCCCGCGCGACGAGACCCTTCAGGACCTCCAGCGCCGCGTCCGACACGGGCGGCGTCCCACGATAGTTCTCGAGGCGCCCGCCGGCCCGGTAGTCCGGGAAACGCTCGAGACCGAAGAAGAGGAGCGCGAGGTCCTCGCGGAAGCGCCCGAACGTCGCGACGAGACCCGCATAGTCCGCGACGACCTCGTCGAGGAGGTTCGTCCGCGTCGCGCCGGCGGCCCTGAGCGTGAAGTAATGCGTGCACTCGTGGTCCCGCCGGATCCTCAGCGACAGCGCCTCCCAGTCCTCCGGCGCGAAGCCGGCGGCTTCGGCGGGGAGCGAGCTGTACGGGCCGGAGCTCAGGATCATGAAGCGGTCCTCGTAGAGCTCCTTCTGCGGGACGAGCTCGGCGAAGCCCTCGGACCAGTCGACGCCCGGGTGCTCCTCCTCCCAGAGGCGGCGGAACGCGTGAACGCGGTCCCAGTTGTTGAAGCCCTTCACGAAGCACGCCCCCATCGAGGCGGGAACGGGTTCCGGCTCGTTTCGGGCCGTGAAAACCCTCACGAGCGTCTCGAAGTCCTCCCGCGCGCCGGCGGTGAGGACGGGGAGCCGGCCGCCGAGCGTCCGATGGACCCCGATCGAGATGTCTCCGGGCCGCGCGAACGTCGGGCCGCCGTCCACGGGCCCGTCGGGCCCCTCGCCCCTCCGCGTCGCGGCCCGGTACGCGTCGGTCCGGCTCATGCCGGGCGCCACGGGGAACCTCAGCTGCGGGAGGCGGGCCGCGAGAGCCGGAATCGTCCCGACCCGGGCCGCGTCCTCCGCGTAGATCTCCCACATCCCGACGTGCGGCTCGTCGGGGAACGTCTCGCGCGGGGCCGGCGCCCCCGGGGCGAGAAGGGGCGTGTCGTATCGGAGCAGCTCCGCGAGGACGTCTCCCGACGCCCCCGCGGCCGCGAGAAACTCCTCCCGGCGCGCGTCGCGGTCGCTCGCGGCGCTCACGCCGTCTGCCTCCGGGCGAGCGCCGCGAAGAGCCCGTCCTTCTTCATGAGCTCGTCGTACGTTCCCATCTCCTTCACGATGCCGCCCTCGAAGTAGCAGATCTTGTGGGCGTTGATGATCGTGCTGAGCCGGTGGGCGATCACGATCCGCGTCGCGTTCATCTTGTCCATGCTTTCCGTCACGGTCGCCTGCGTCTTGTTGTCGAGCGCGCTCGTCGCCTCGTCGAGGAACAGGACCCGCGGCTTGTTCACGATCGCGCGCGCGATCATGAGACGCTGCTTCTGTCCGCCCGAGAAGCCGCCGCCGCCCTCGCTCACGTACGTGTGCATCCCCATCGGCATGTTCCGGATGTCCTCGGCGAAGCCGGCGGCCTCCGCGGCCTCCCACGCCTCTTCGATCGTGCGCGAAGACGTCCCGACGATGTTCCGGAAGATGTCCGCGGGCAGCACGCGGTTGTCCTGGAGGACGACGCCGAGCTGCTGGCGCACGAGCCGGAGGTCGAGCTGGGCCAGGTCCTGCCCGTCGTAGTAGATGGCTCCCTTCTCGGCCTTCTCGAAGCCGAGCATGAGGCGCATGAGCGTCGACTTCCCGCAGCCCGAGCCGCCCACGAACGCCACGAACTCGCCGGGCTCGATCTTGAGGGAGAGGTCCTTGAGGATGTAGGGCGCGTCGTCGGCGTAACGGAAGTGGACGCGGGAGATCTCGATCGCGCCCTTGATCGGCCCCGGCGCCGCCTTCGTGTCGTCGATCTCGGCGGGCGTCGTGAGAATCGGCTTGAGGCGCTCCCAGATCGGGACCGCCCTGAGGAGCGAGAGGGACGCGTCGCTCAAGGACTGCATCGCGGCGAGGAAGAGGCCGAACGCCGAGCTGAAGGCGATGAACTCGCCCGTCGAGATCCCCGCCTGCTCGCCCTTCGCGTGGGACTGCGACCACACGAGCGTCGTGAAGATCGCCATCGAGGCGAAGATCGGGAACGCCGAGTTGAAGACCGCGACGACGTTCTTGACCTGGCCGACCTTGAAGCTGAGCCGGCGCTGCTCGGCGAATTCGCGCGCCCAGACGCGGAACCCGTGCTCCTCGGCGCCGCACACGCGCAGCTTTCCCACTCCCGAGATGAGCTGGATCACGAGGCCCGTGAGCCGGCCGTTCATGCCCATCTGGGTCCGCTGGAAGCGGAGCTGAAGGTAGTTCGCCGTCGTGGAGAACGTGACGAATACGATCGTGAGCGCGACGCCGAGCGCGGCGAGCGTCACGTTGTAGGAAAGCATGAGGACGACGTAGAAGACCGAGCTCATCGCGCCGAGAACGGCGCTGATGCCGGCTCCCTGCAGGAGGCCCCGGATCGCGTCGATCCCCTGCGCGCGGTCCGCGAGGTCGCCGGACGAGTACTTGCGGAAGAACGTGGACGGGAGGTCGAGGAGGCGGTCCCAGAGCGCCGCCTGGATGCTGTAGTCCATCTTCCCCTGCAGGCGCAGGACGGCGATCGACTGCGTGAGCTTGAAGGCGGTCGAGGAGAGCGCGGAGACGACGAGCGCGATCGAGAACTGCCACAGGAGGCCGCGCTCGGCCTGCGGGATCGCCGAGTCGAAGATGCGGCCCGAGAAGTACGGCGTGAGCGAGCCGAGGGCCCCCATGAGCATCCCCATGAGGACGAGCGTCCGGAGATCGGGCTTGAGCCCGCGCAGGCCGAACTTCACGACGTCGCGCACGCCGAGCGCGCCGTCCGGGAAACGGCGGTAGAAGACGTAGCCGAACGGGTCGAGCGTCCGGGCGAACGCGGCGGTCACGGGCGACCTGACGCCCGTCTTCACGTCGACCCAGTCGTACGAGCGCGGGCTCGTCGGGAGGAGCGCGACGGGCGTTTTCGACTCTTCGGTCTTCGCGAGAATCGGGCCCTGGTCCATCGTCCACCAGTCGCCGCGGAGCGCGACCTGGCGGGTCCGGAAGCGCGAGGCGACGGCCACGAGCTGGAGGTTGTCCTCGAAGCTGCGGTCGCCCTTCGACTCGGGCGGCGCGAGGGCCTCCATCCCGAGCTCCCGGCAAACCGAGCGGCAGGCCTGGAAAACCGGCTCGGCGTCCGCAGACTCGGGCCGCTCGGCGCGCTTCTCCGAAGGGCTCGCCATGACGGCCCGGATGTCCTCGTACGCCGCCACGCGCGCGGCCTCGGCGTTGAACGCCTTCGAGCGGAGCCGGTTGAACTCGTCGACGGTCGCGAGGCGCTTGTTCAGGAACTCGCAGCCGCAAAGGACCTGGTGGAAGACCTCGAGGCTCTTCCAGAAGGAAGGCTCCACGATGACGCTCGCCGTGGCGGCCGCCTTCACCTTGAGGTCGGCGACCGTCGAGTCCACCCACGCGTCCGGCGTCAGCGGCACGCGGAACGGCGCCGCGTCGCCCTCGATCTCCGAGAGGCTGATCTGGAGGAGCTCGCCGCTCCCCGCCTCGATCCAGACGACGTCGCGCTTGGCGGCCGCGCGCGCCTGGAAGCCGAGCGTCGCCTCGTCGCCCGGGGCGAGCGTCACGTCGGGGGGCAGCGCGGCCGGGAGGTCCTTGACGAGCGCCTTCGAGAGCGCCGCCACCCAGGTGTCCACGAGCTTCGCGAGGCGCTCGACGTGCGTCCCCTCGGCCGCGAGCGCGGCCGCGCGCGCGACCGGGATCTTCCGGAGCCTGACGCCGGTCTTCCCGCTCGCGAGGAAGCCCGATCCCATGCCGTACGTCGCGAGGTCCATCCCGAACGCGGCCTGACCCGTCTCGACGCCCGTGAAGTGCGTGCGCGCCCCCCCGGGCTCGCCGTCCTTGATCACGACGGTGAAGACGTCCAGCCGTCCCTCGACGACCAGCCAGAACGAGCCCGGATCGTCGAGGAAGAACGGCTTGTTCCCCGCGACGACGACACTCTCGCCCTCCTCCTCGAGGGGCTTCGCCATCTTCGACCGGATTTCGTCGAGGATCTCCTTGACGGGGATCGCGGTCGTCCGGACCGACTCGAGGTCGTCGCCGGTCTCGTCGCGGTCTTCGATGAGCTCGAAGACGGAATAGCCGACTCGGAACCGGTCGAGGTGGTCGAGGAGCACCGACTCGACCCGGCGGTCGCCGACCCACGTCCCGTTCGCGCTCTTCTCGTCCTTGAGGACGACTCCGGCGCGCGTCCATTCGATCCGCGCGTGGCGCCGCGAGACGCCGGCGTCTCCCTTCAGGACGACGTTGCACTCGTCCGCGCGCCCGATCAGGCACGGCCCGTCGAGATGAAATTCGCGGCCCACGAGCGCGGCGTCGCGGGACTCGACGATCCTGAGCCGGTACCCGGTCGCGCCGGCCCCGGGCCGGAAGACGACGGTCGCGTCGGAGGAGGAAGCAGGCTCCGCCACTCAGTGCCCCGACATGAGGTGCTTGTACGGCCCCTCGGCGTCCTTCATCTCGTCGTGCGTGCCGCGCTGGACGATCTTCCCGCGCTCCATCACGATGATCTCGTCCGCGTCGCGGATCGTGCTCAGGCGGTGGGCGACGACGATGCACGTGCAGCCCCGCCGCCGCAGGCTGTCGTCGAGGATCGCCTCCGTCGCCGGGTCGAGCGCGCTCGTCGCCTCGTCGAGGATCAGGATCGTCGGGTTTCCCGCGAGGGCGCGCGCGATCTCGAGACGCTGGCGCTGCCCGCCGCTGAAGTTGCCGCCTCCCTCTCCGACGATCGCCGTGTAGCCGTTCTCGCGCGCCTCGATGATCTCGTGGATCTCCGCGTCGCGGCAGGCCTCGACGACGTTCTTGACCGGGATCGTCGCGTCCCACATCGTGACGTTTTCGGCGATCGAGCCGCTGAAGAGAAAGATGTCCTGGTCGACGAGGCCGACGGAGTTCGCGATGAGGGAGTGGGGGATCTCCGTGCGCGGGACGCCGTCGAACAGGACCTCGCCCTCCCACGGGTCGTAAAGCCCGGAGACGACCTTCGCGACCGTGGATTTGCCGCTGCCGCTCGCCCCGACGAGCGCGACGCGCTGGCCCGGCTTGATCAGGAGGTTGAAGTTCTCGATGAGCGGCGCCTCGAGCGGGCTGTAGCCGAACGTGATGTTCCGCAGCTCGACGCGCCCCGTGAGCTTCACGGACTTTCCGTCGTCCTTCGCGGGGGCCGCGCGGCGGTACTGGAGGTCCTGGGGGTATCTCAGGACGTCGTCGAGACGGTTCATGTCCGCCTCGAGTTCCTGGATGCTCGAGCTGAAGGACACGAACGAGTTCAGGGGGCGCGTGAAGCTCCCGACGAGCGTCTGGTAGGCGACGAGCATCCCGACGGTCAGGTCCCCGTGCATGACCTTGAGTCCGCCGAACAGGAGGACGACCGTCGTCGTGATCGTGCTCACGAACGGGGGCACCGCCGAGATCGCCTCGCCCAGGACGCCGAGCGTCTGGTCCGCGCGCAGGGCCTTGGACTGGTAGCCGGACCAGCGCCCGAAGAACTCCGACTCCCCGCCCGTCGCCTTGAGCGTCTCGATCATCTTGAGGCCGTTCATCGCGGTCCCCATGAGCTTCCCGTGGTCCTGCATGAGGCGGCGCGCGGAATCCACGCGCCGCCGGTTCACGATGCGGACCGCGACGATGTTCAGGAGCGCGATCGCGATCACGAGGAACGTGAGCGAGACGCTGTAGAGGAACATGAGGATCGCGTAGAAGACGATCAGGAGGCAGTCGAGCGCGGTCGTCGCGAGGCGCCCCGTCACGAGCGACGCGACCTTGTCGTTGATCGCGACGCGCGAGCCGATCTCGCCCGCGTAGCGCTGGGAGAAGTAGGAGACGGGAAGCCTCAGGATGTGCCGGAAGAACTCGCTCGCGGTCTTCAGCGCGAGCTTCGTCTCGAGCCGGAGCAGGTAGTAATCCTGCAGGTACGTCAGGATCATCTGGAGGACGGCGGTCCCCGCCATCCCGATCAGGAGCGGCTTGAGGAGCCCCGAGCGCCCCGAGACGAGGTACTCGTCGATGAAGACCCGCGAGAAGGTCGGGACGACGAGCCCCGGAATCACGAGCGCGACGCCGCAGAAGAAGACGAACGCGAGCGCGGTCTCCGAGCCCGTGAGCCGGCTCTTGAGCGCCGCGACCATGCTCGGCTTGTGGCCGCCCTTCTTGAAGTCCGGCCCGGGCTCGAACGCGAGGACGACGCCCGAATACGAGGCGTCGAGCTCGTCCATCGTGATGACGCGCGGCCCCTGGGCCGGATCGCTCAGGAAGACTTTGCCTTTCTTCCCGAAGCCCTCGAGGACGAGGAAGTGGTTGAAATTCCAGAAGAGGATGACGGGGAGCGCGAGCTGGTAGAGGTCCTCGAGGTCGTACTTGTAGCCCTTCGCGACGAGGCCGTACTTGCGCGCGGCCTTCAGGACGTTCGTCGCCTTGCTCCCGTCACGCGAGACGCCGCACTCGACACGCAGCTCCTCGAGCGGAACGATCCTCCCGTGGTACTGGAGGATGATGGACAGCGCGGCGGCGCCGCACTCGACGGCCTCCATCTGGAGGACCGTCGGGCAGTGCGCCCTCCGTTTCGGCGGCTTCGGCTTCGGCTTCTCCGGCTCGGGCTCGGCCGCGACGACGGGCTCGGCGCTCACCCGCTTCAGCCCCCGAGCGATTTCTTCACGAGCGGCAGGACGTACGAGATCGGCCTTCGGCTCTCGACGACGACGGAGCCCGTCGCGAGCGTCCCGCTGAAGATCTGGGTCGGCGGGCCGTTCGAGGACGACCACTGGAACCCGCTGGGCGTTTTCGCGTCCGGGACGAGCGAGGCGACGACCTCGATCGGGGCGCTCTTGCCCATGAGCGTCTGCGCGAGCGTGTCGTTGTGGAGAGTCCGGCGGAGGCCCTCGGGCGAGACCGGGAAGTCCGACACGGACCGCACCTTGCCGACCATGAAGCCGTACTCCTCGGTCTTCACGGTCGACGGCGACACGCGCACCGTCATGCCGGGCCGCACCTTCTTGCCTTCGGCCGCCGGGACGTACAGGACGGTCTCCATCGGGGCGTCGAGGGGCTCGAGCGTCATGAGACGGGCGCCGGCCGCCACGAGCGAGCCCTTCTCGGCCGCGATCTCGAGGACGCGCCCCGTGTAGGGGCTCGCGACCTCCGTGTTGCCCGCGAGCCTCGCCTCGAGCTCCTTGAGCTCGCGCCGCAGGTTGTCGACGCGGTTTCCCTCCTCGGAGGTCGAGGACTCGCTCTGCGCGATCTGCTGCTCGACGGCCGCGAGCTGCTGTTTCGTCGCGAGGAGCGTCGTCTTCGTGAGGAGCCCTTTCGCGACGAGGCGCTGCTGGGTCGCGAGCTTCTCGCGCAGGTCGCGCGCCTGCGCCCGGTACTGCGCGATGAGCGAGCTGCCGCGCGCTCCGCTCTCCTTCGTCTGGGACTCGAGCGAGCGGATCTGCTCCTTCGTGTTCTCGATCTTGAGGACGAGCTCGGGCTGGCTCAGGCGCGCGAGGGGCTGCCCCTCCTTCACGGTGTCGCCCGGCTTCACGAGGACGTCCGTCAGGCGGCCCTCGGCGGCGCTCGTGACGTCGAGGACGGACGCCCCGCGGATCAGGATCCCCTGCCCGTCCACCCGGATGCCGATCTGGCCGACGACGCTCCAGACGACGACGAAGAGGAGGATGAGCGCCGAGCCGCCGAGAGCGATCCAGCCCGTCGGCGACGTGACCTGCATCATGACGTCGAGCTGCTCGGGGGACGAGAGCTTGTCGAGCGCGCTCTTGCGGAACAGGCCGTCGGACATCCCCATCGCGAAACCTCCGGGACTTCAGGGGGCGGCGTCGAACCGGACGCTCCGGGGCTCGGCCTCCCCGAAGACGACGTCGTCGGCGGTGCGGCGGTAGGGCAGCAGGCTTCCGGTCTGGTAGCGCAGCCGCGAGACGTCTCCGGCGACCGTGCGCCGCGCCGCGACGAGGTCGAGGCGCCCGTTCGTGACGTCGCGCTCCGTCACGATCGCGTTCAGGATCGTGATCTCGCCCCCGCGAAACTGATCGAGGGCGTTCGTCATCGTCTTCTCGTAGTCGTCGGCCGCGGCCGTGCGCGCCGCGATCTCCCGCAGCGCCCGCTTCAGCGCGCCGGCAGCGTCCGCCGTGCCCGCGTCGACCTGGCGCGTGACGTTGCGGCTCGAGATCGCGGCCTGCTCCGCGAGAGCCTGGGCCTGCACATAGCGCCCGCGCGCGGCGTCGTTCTTCGTCGGGATCTGGAGATTGAGCGCGAGGACGACGTTCGGGCCCGTGTACCGGCCCCCGATCGCCCGCCCGTAGCCCTCGAGCCAGTACGCCCCGTGGTTGTTGTCTTCCTTGAAGGACTGCACGCCGACCTGGAGCGAGAGATTGAGGAGCGGGGCGAGGTCGTGACAGGCCGCCTGTTCGAGGACGCGGCTCGACTCCTCCAGCCGGCTCGCGGCCCGGATGTCGGCGCGCCCGTTCCGGGCCTTCTCGAGGAGGACCGCGAGGTCGGGCAGCGCGGCGGCGCCCTCCGGCCCGAGGTCCGGCAGGCCTTCGCCGGCGAGCGGAGCCGTCGCGAGATCGCGGACGGAAAGTCCGATCGCGACCGCGAGCGCGACGCGCGCCGCGACGAGGTCGTGCCGTCCCGCCTCGAGAGCCGCGTCCCCGTCCGCCGTACGGGCGCGGATCTGGTCGAGGTCGGCGCGCGGGATCTCGTCGCCTTCGACGAGGGCGGAGCTGAGCTCGAGAATGCGGCGCTGCAGGGCGGCCGAGCGCTCGAGGAGCGCGAGGCGCTCCTGAGCGGCCGCGAGGTCCCAGTAGGCGAGCGTCGTCGTGTACACGGCGGTTGCGCCGGCCTGGGCGAGGGTCTCGAGCGCGGCATCGAGATCGAAGCGCGCCGCCCTCTCGGGCGCCGCGGCCGCGAATCCCCCGCCGCGCGCGAGCGGCGCCGTGAGGGCGAGCCACGCGTTGGCGGTGTACTTCGCGGGCTGCCCCTGCCCGCCGAGCGCCGCGTAGTTCGGCTTGCCGACGTAGCTCGGGTGCGATCCGTCGAGCGAGAGGAGCGGTCCAAGGGTCCAGCCGTTGCGGAACGCGAAGACGAGCGACAGGGGGAGGTCCAGCGTGTCCACGATCGTATCTTTGGGCACGGGCCCGAGGAGGAACAGGTCGTTCTGGAGCTTCGGAACCTCCGCGAGCGACGTCGCCGACAGCTGCTGGAGGGCCTGGAGCGTGACGTCGTTGTACGTCTTCTGGATCGGCGCGTAGGAGGAGGCCGCCGAACCCTCGGACCCGTGCGTCGCGAGGCCGGAGAGCGTGTTCTGGAACGCGATGTCCGCGATGCCGAGGGACGATTTCGGGTCGATGCAGACGACGTTGTTGTTCACGTAGACCGTCAGCCCCGTGCACGCGGGGGTCGCCCGCCCCTGGTTCATCCCGTTCTGGATGTCCTGCGCGATCCCCGTGCCGAGCTGCTGGAGCGCCGTGAGCGTCGTCTGGACGGCCTGGCGGCGCACGAGAACCTCGAAGTCGAGCTGCGAGCCGTAGAGGACGCCGATGTCGCGCTCGGCCTTCGGCATGAACTGCACGAGCGTGTCGAACGCGCCCGTGGCCTCCCGGAGGCGGCCGCGCGCAAACGTCACGTTCTGGCGCGCGAGCTGGAGCGCCGGGGCGTTCTCGAGCGTGAGCCGGATCGCATCCGCGAGCGTCAGGTGCTCGGCGGCGACCTCCGGCGGGGTCCAGACGGCGCGGCCCGCCGGGAGCGTCGCGGACCCGGCGCCCGCGCTTCGCGCGGGAGAAGCGAACGAGAGAGCGATTGCCGCCGCGAACGCGGCGGCCGGAGCGCCGGCAGAGCGGCGGGCGGCGCTCATTTCGCCGCGCCCACGCCCGGGGGAACGAGGAGGACCTCGGGCTGGACGTAGACGAGGTCGCCCCGCTCGGTCATGAGCGTCGCCGTCTCGTAGCGGAGCTGCGCGAGGAGGGTCGCGTACTGCTGCTGCGCCGCCGCGTACGTCTGGAGTGCGCTCGTCTGGAGCTGCTGCGTCAGGATCGTGTCGATGAGCGAGGACTGCCCGCTCCGGAACTTCTCGTTCTCCGATTCGATCGTCCGTCCGTAGGCTTCGACCGACTCCTTCGCGCGCGCGAGCTGCGCGCGTGTCGCCTGGAGGGAGCGGGTCTCCTGGACGACGTTCGCCCGGATGTTGCGTTCGAGGTCCGTCGCCGAGATCGACTGCTGGGCGTACGTCGACTCGCTCTGGAGGAGCCGCCCGTGCGCCGCGTTGTTGGCGAACGGCGCCGAGAAGTCGAGCTCGAGCGTGAACGAGGGCACCGACCATCCGTCGGACGTGGCCGCGAGGCTCGACTCCGCGACGGAGTTCGCGGAGATCTTGCCGTGGAAGTCGAGCTGCGGGCGAAGGCCCGTCCGCGCCGCGACGAGGAGGACGCCGCCCGCCTCGCGGATCTTCAGCGCCGCCTGCCGGTCGTAGCGCCGGTCGACGGCCTGGTCCGCGAGGCCGGGCACGTCGATCGCGCGGAGCTGCGCGTCGTCGACGGGCGCCGGGAACGCATCGGCCGCAAGAGGCGCGTTCGCTTCGTTCTGGACCGCGACGCCCATCGCGAGCGCGAGCGTGACGCGCGCCTCCCACAGGGAGCGCTCCGCGGACCGGAGGGCGGCCTCGTCGGAGGCCTGGCTCGCGAGGACCCGCGAGATCTCGGCGCGCGGGATCTCGTCGCCCTCGATGAGCGCCTTCGTGACCTCGACGCGCTTCGTGTCCAGGTCGAACGTCTGGCGGGCGATCCGGAGGTTCTCCTCGGCGGCGACGAGCGCCCAGTACGCGGACACCGTGTTGAGGACGCTCGCGGCGGTCGTCTGCTTGAACGTCAGGAGGCTCGCTTCCCAGTTGATCCGGGCCGCCTTCTCGGGCGCGCCGGTCGCCTCGTAGCCACGCCCGCGCAGGAGGAACGCGTCGAGCGAGAAGCCGATTCCGAGGTTCCAGAGGTCCGGAGTCCCCATCCCGCCGAAGTCCGGATTCTCGGGCTTGCCGACGTACCGGTTCCGGTCGTAGCTGCCGTTCGCGAACAGGCCCGCCGTGAAGCCGGACCGGAACGGGACGAGGAACTGGAGCGCGATCTGCGCGTTGATCTCCTCCGTGAGGTCCGGGATGGCGCCGAGCTGTCTCAGCTGCGTGAGCTTCTGGTCGCGCACGAGGTACGCCTGGTCGCGCGCCGTCTGGTAGGCGCTGACCGAGTTCGTGATGTAGGCCGTCCGCGCGGAAGTGAAGTCGTTGACCGCGCTCGTGTCGCCCGCCTTCTGCGCGCCCGAGATGAGCAGGTTGAGGACGTCGACCTCGGCCTGCGCGATCGGGTCCGACAGGCGGTAGCCCGTCGGGCTGTTCAGGAGCGCCTGGTACTCCTTCGCCGTCGCGTCCGACTGCAGTCCCGACGCGTTGGCCGTGTCGGCGTCTGTCTGGAGATCCTTCCGCTTCTGCTTCTCCGTGCTGATCTGCGACTGGGTGAGCGCCGACCGCGTGTAGTTGAGGTTGGCCGTCCCGTTGAGCGTCGCGTCGAACGCCCCGCTCTGCTCCTGGAACATGCCCTTCAGGTTGAACGTCTGCTGTTCCTGGAGAAGGATGTTCGGGTCGTTCGCGAGGGTCGTTCGCACGGCCTCGGCGAGCGTGATGCGGTCGGCCGGAAACGTGAGCGCGACCGGCTTCCAGGAGCGTGCGGCCGCCTCGGCCGCCGACGCCGGCGGCGATCCCGAGGATGCGGCGAGAAAGAAGGCAAGGAGGACGGGCGTTCGCAGGACGGATGCGGCGCGGACGTTCATAGGCCCTCGGTGCGCAATCCGAGAAGGAATGCGCGAGTTTCTCGTGCCGATCGAAAGAGTACGCTGCCTTGCGACGCTAACACCCGGCTTCCGGCACCGTCAAGAAATCCGGTCTCAGCATCTTGCGCGTGCCGCGTGTCTCCCCGAGGAAGCTCGCGTGCGGCGCGATCCAGCGGCGTGTGAAGCTCACCATCCCTTCGTGCGTGACGGGCACGGTGAACGTGGCGGTCTCGTATGAAGTTCCCGCGAGGCGGCGGATCGACTCCGAGAACACGGGGATGAGCCGCCCCCGGGTCCCGACCCCCCGGCGCAGGTAGCTGCTCGTGAAACGGACGACGGTCTCGGAGATCCCGTGGTTGATCACCCACCCGACGACCTCGCGCCCGAGTCTCACGCCGACGCTGGAGCGCCGCTCGAACCCGTCCGCGTCGTGCTTCCAGGGCTCGAGGTGCGGCGGGATCCAGCCGGACGCGGCCTGTGCCGCGCGCAGCGCGGCGAGCTCGTCCGCCCCGAGGTCGGCCCACGGGAAGATCTCGAGGCCGTCCTCGAGGGGAATGCGCCGGTACCAGCGCGTGCGGCGCAGGTCCTCGACGCGGATGCGCACGGAGAGCATGCGCGCGACGGGAGGCTCGAATCCCGCCTTCTCGAGGACCCGCTCGACGGCGCGCTGCGCGGGCTGGCCCGTCATGTAGACGGCTTCGAGCCTCGAGGCGCCGCGCCGCACGAGCTCCTCTTCCAGCGCGGCGAGGAGCCGGCCTGCGACGCCGCGGCCGCGAATGGCCGGGTCCACGAAGACCGAGAGAACCTCGGCGGCGCGGTCGTCCCTGAGCTCGGCGAGCGCGAGACCCGCGGGTTCGCCGCCCAGCCGGAGCCCGACGGCGACCGGCGTCACCGCGGCGAGCTGCGTCGTTCCGGCGTGACGCGTCGCCCTCTCGAGGCGCAGGAGGTGCCGGTAGGCCGGGAACGTGAGAGCCTCGAACGCGGGCGCAGCCGCGGGATCCAGGGGGCCGAGCTCCGACGCGTCGCCGCTCACGGGACCCTCGCGGAACGCGCCGGCGCAAATGCGAGAACGGCAGGGGCCGCCGGAATCGCGCCCGCCGCATGGAGATAGACCCATCCGATTCCGGCGAGGCCGCGGAAGAACCCGAGGCGCGCCGGCGTGCCGGTCGGCGCGCCCTCGAGCGAGAACCCCCCGCGCCCCGCCGCCCGCGCCGCCGCCGCCGCGAGGCGCTCGCGCGCGGCCTCCGAGAGCCCGGAGCGGCCCGTGGCCTCCGCGCCGGCCAGGAGAGCCTCGGCGAGCCCCGCGTTCCCGCAGCACACGTCGTCCGTCGCGAGGAGCGGCGCCCGGCGCGTCGCGTCGAGCGCGCGGGCAAGGTCGTCCGCCGCCCCTTCGTCCACTCCGGCTTCGAGCACGGCGAGCCGCGCGAGCGCGATGCCCGGGGCGCCGTGGCACCACGCGAGGCGCGCGCCGGCGTCCGGGCGGCCGTTCTGCGCCCCGGTTCTCCAGTTTCCGCGCACCGGGTCGAAGAGCGTGCGCTCGAACCGGCAGGCGTCGGCCGCGGCCGAGAGGAAGTCCGCGCGCCCGGTGGCCGCGCCGAGGGTCGCGAGCGCGGCGGCGACGCCCGACGCGCCATGCGCGAACCCCGTCGCAAGGAACCCGTCCGGACGCATCCACGCCGCGAGGCCCGCCCCCGGCTCGCGCCGGGCCGCGAGGAGGCGCTCGCCGCAATCGACCGCGTGGGCGCGCCAATCGCCCGAGCCGCCGGCCGCGTCGAGCGCGAGGAGGCCCAGGAGCGCGCCCGCGAGTCCGCCCTCGACATCGTGCGCGCCGAAAGACGCGAGCGCCGCTCGCGACAGGCGCGAGGCCGCGCGGTCCGCCTCGTCGAGGTACGCGGCGTCCCCCGTCATCGAGGCGAGGACCGCAAGGGCGTAGACGACGCCGCCCGCTTCTCGCGCGGTTGCCGATTTCGCCGCTCCGGCCGCCAGCCGCCGCGCGGCCGCGCCCGCCCGCGCGTCGCCCTCCGCGGCGGCGAACGCGCCCAGAAACAGCGCGGCGCCCGCCGCACCGCCGTAGAGACCCGCGCCATTCGCCGCGTCGGGAGTGCCCGCCGAGGCGAGGACGGTCGCCGCGATCTCGCGGGCGACCCGGGCAAGCTCCGCGGCCGAGGCGCCAGGCGTTCCGGCTCCCGCCGCGGCGCCGCCCCCGAGGCGTGCCGCGACGAGCGCCTCGTGGCGCTCGATCTCCTTGTCCGAGAGGGATGCGAGGCGCGCCAAGGCCGCTTCGAGGCCGCTCACTGCGAAGAGGCCTTCGACACGCTCGCCCGAGGCTGACGTGAGGTCGCGGCTTTCCGCGCGTGCGGAGAATTCCGGAATGTCGAAACGGCGGAGCGCCTCGCGCTCCTCCCGAGCAAGCGGCCACAGGAGCGGGCGCGACGTGTCGCGCGCGAAGGCCCGCCCGAGCGCCTCGAGCGCGACGTCGCGCGCAAGAGCGTCGCGCAGGTTCAGGGGGTCCGCGAGCCGGTCCACGACGCGCGCGTACAGATCGCTCGTCCGGAAGAGGACCCGGGTTCGCGCCCCGCGGAAGGACGCGAGAGGGCCGTCTTCCGCCCCGAGAGTGGCGCGGTCGCGCAGGGCCACACGCGCCGCCGTCCCGAATCCCGCGACGACGGACGCCGCGAAGCGCCCGGGCGAGACGGGCTCCCCTCCGAGAACGGGCCGGTTCTCCCGGCCGCCGACGCGCACGGTCACGGCGGCGGGACGCATCGCGTCGCCGTTCGCCGGGACGAGCGCCGTGCGGCGGCCGACGGAATGGCCTCCGGCGGCCGTCAGGCCGCCGAGATCCGCCGCTCCGCCTTCGGCGTCGAGCTGCGGCATCCCGAGAAGGCCCGTGTCCGTGACTTCGAAAGCGGCGCCGGCTTCTCCCGCGAAGGGCGCCGAAAGGACGCACTCGGCGTCGAGAACTGCGGGCCCTTCACGGGCGGCGAGGACGTTGTCGAGGTGCAGGTCGCGCAGGCCGAGCAGCCAGGCCGCGAAGAGGAGGCCGCCCGCGCGCTCGAAGTACGTTTCCGCCGCTGCGCGGTCGGGCAGCGCCGCCGGTTCGGCGAGCGCCGCCAGGCCCCAGCCCTCGCCGGCGAGGATGGCGAGCGGCGCCGGAACCGGCGCACCCCGCTCCGCGAGCCACGCGAGGACCCCGTTCCACGCCTGTTCCGCGCGCAGGTCTCGCGGCTTGTAGACGGCCCGCGCCCCGTTCTCGAACGCGAGCAGGAGGACGCTGCGTCCGCCGGCGTGCGCGTCCGAGAGGCCCGCTTCGACGGCGGCGACGCGGCCCTCGGCGCCGAAGAGACGACGCACCGGTTCGGCCGCCGAGGACAGACGCGCGACGAGCTCGGAAACGGACTGCACGTGGGCGTCGACGAGGAACGCGGCGTGACGCGCGAGGATCGGATGTCCGCGGAGAACGACTTCGAGGCCGCCTTCCCTCATCCGCTCGACGAACGCAGCGAAGGCGCCGGCCTCGCCCTCCGGTCGCGCGGCGCGAAAGGCGTCGAAGTCCGCGTAGAGAACGCGCTCCCCCGCCGTCGCGAGGCGGGCGACGAGGCGCTTCTCGAAAGACCTTGCCGCCCCGTCCGCGAGGACGCGGGGCCAGTCCGGCGATGCGGCGTCGAGCCGGACGCGCGCGGCGCGAACGAACGGGCGCCAGACGCCCGCGAAGGACGGTTCATCCGGGTCTGAAGAGGTGCCTTCGCCTCGCGCGAAGCACGCGAGCGCTTCCGTGAGAAGGCTCGTCCAGGCGGGAGGCGCGTCGGGAACGCAGAGCGACGGGTCGCCGAGCGCCCGGCGGGCGTCGGCCTCGTCGAAGCCGTCCCAGGAGAGGCGCCTCGCGAACGCCTCCGGATCGCCCCCGGACGCGGCGCGTCTCCAGGTTCCGAAGAGGGGCGGCTCGGACGGCGCCGGATCCCGATGGGGTCGGGCGCGCCGCGCGGCGTCGAGCCTTTCGTCGAGGGACGCTGCTTCCGACGCGAGCGTCCTGAGATCCTCGGGAACTAGCATGCCCTCTCGAACGCGGGACCGCCCCCCGGGCCTCGGCCCGAGGGGCGGTCCGGAACGTTGCGCAGGTTCAGCCGAGGTTGAGCTGGACGAACGTGTTCACGCCGCCCTTGGCGCTCGAGCAGTTGTTGTCCTTGAAGCCTCCGGCCACGGACTCGAGCGAGCTGTCGCTCAGTTCCTGGCCGGACTTCGGGACGAACGGGACGACGACGTAGACGGTGTCGGCCGTGTCCTCGACCGCCTTGACCTTCAAGGTCGCCGGAAGCTGCTTGTTGAACTGCTTCTCGAGGATGTCCTTGGGGTTGCGGAGCAGGGCGTCACGGTACTTCGGGCTGTTGACGGCGAACTTGGTCAGAAGATCCTGCATTTCGCCACGGGAGATTTCGGCCATTTTCGGTCCTCCTTTTCGGTTTCAGCTGTTGTCAGCCGAGGTTGAGCTGGACGAATGTGTTCACGCCGCCCTTCGCGCCCGTGCACGTGTTGTCCTTGAAGCCGCCGGCGACGGCCTCGAGCGAGCTGTCGCTCAGCTCCTGGCCGGACTTCGGAACGAACGGGACGACGACGTAGACCGTGTCGGCCGTGTCCTCGACCGCCTTGACCTTCATGGACGCCGGAAGCTGCTTGTTGAACTGCTTCTCGAGGATGTCCTTGGGGTTGCGGAGCAGGGCTTCGCGGTACTTCGGGTTGTTGACGGCGAATTTCGTCAGAAGATCCTGCATTTCCCCACGCGAGATTTCGGCCATTTGTCGTCCTCCCTTTCGAATTTCAGCCCTCGGCTGCTGCCCCTCTCTCGCAGAAGGCGTGCCAGCCGGCGGTCTGCGCGCAACACACTGCAAATGAGAGGTCGTCTCAACGAATTGTGGGGGCCGTCACGGCACCCGATGGAGCCCGGCCTCCAGATTCCGCGCCCCGCCTCCATTCCTCACCACATCCACGCCAGAGCCTCGCGGGGCTCGAGCCCAAGGCGCGCCGCGATGTCCTCGAGGTCGAGTCGGGCCATCGCGCGGCGGTAGGACTGCGTTCCGATCACGAGATGCGGCTCTGCCGCGAGCCGGCCGGCGATCATGTCCAGCAGCGCTTTCGCCTGCGCCTGCTGCTCGGCGCAGAACGCGAGGAACCCCTCGTCGAACGCGCGGCCCAGCGCTGTCCCCCGCGCCGCGTCCGGCAGGAACGTGCGGCGGGCGCGGCTGGAGGTCCTGGGAGACAAGACCCTGTGCCGGAGGCGGGCGGCGATCTCGTCCGCGCCCATGCGGTCGAACGTTTCCGGCGCGAACCGCTCGCCGATTCCTTCGGTGGCGATCGCGAGGTTGAACAGGCAGTGCTCGAGGTCCACGACGGTCAGCCGAGCCCGGCCGCCCGAACGGTCTTCGAAGGTGTTGCGCGGCCGCAGGTCCGCGTTCGAGAACAGGAATCCGAAGGCGAAATGGCGGCCCGCCTCGAAGGCGATCTCGGGCTCCCGGACCTCGCCTGAGAGCTTCCGGCCGGGCGCCTCCGTGACGGCGAGAAGCGGCTCGGCACCGGGCAGGACCGCCGCCTCGCAAGCCTGAAGGCCCGTCGCGCGCTGGAGCCGGTAGGCGAACGCCTCGAGTTCGGCGGTTTCCGGCAGGAGGAATCGCTTGAGATAGACGCGGCGGGACGGCGTCGTCCCCTCCACCTCGCCGGCGAAGATGACGTTGTACCTCCCCTGCTCATCGTCCGGCACGGGCTCGAGGCTCCGGAGCGCGCCGACGCCTCCCGGAAGCGGCAGCAGGCCCCCGGGCGCCACGAGGGGCCGGAGACCGCGGTCGAGATCGAGAAAGGCGATCTCAGAGGCAAAGGAGAGCGTCACGTCTCCCGCAGCGCCCCCGACTCCCGCCGTTCGCATCCCGAGCGCCGCCGGAGCGGCGATGTCGTTCGCGGACGAATCCCCGACGAAGAGGACAGATTCCGCGGCGACCCCGAGGCGCTCGAGGAGGCGCGCGTAGACGGCGGGATCCGGCTTGACGCGGCCCTCGTCGCACGACAGAAGGACGACGTCGAAGAGCGGGAGGAGGCCCAGCGTCTCGAGCGGCGCCTTGAACGGGCTCGCGAGGTTCGAGACGAGCCCGAGTTTCAGGCCGCGCCGCTTGAGGAACTGCAGGAGGGGCGGCACCCCCGGGAATGCCGACACCGATCCGACCTCGGCCCTCACGCTCTCGGCGCATGCCGCTTTGGCCTCCGCCGGCCCCTCGGGATCGAGAGCCTCCGCCGCGAACGCGGCGAATGCTTCGACGTCGGGGAAGCTCCGCGTCAGGAGGCCGTCGCGAACGAATCGGACCCAGCGGTCGCGCGGCGTTCGAAGAAGGCGCGGAAAGTCGCGGTGAATGGACTTGCGCCCGATCCTGAGGAGAGTGCCGTATGCGTCGAAGACGACCGCGCCGAGGTGCGCCGATGCGCTCACGGCTTGAGATTGTGGTGGCGGAGAAAGTCCATGAGGCGCTGGTAGTCCGACTGCGCGATCCTCAGGACGTCCAGCGCGCGCCGGTAGCTGCCGTCGGCCTGCGTGAGGGCGCGCTTGAGCACGGAGCGGACCTGGGCGCGGTTCAACTCGCGCTCCATGAACGGAGCGTAGACCGTGTCCCAGAAATTGCCCCCTTCCATCGCGACGCGGCGGTAGAAGTGGTCGCTCGAGTCGTCGTCCGATTTCGCATCCGCCTCGAAGTGCGCGACGAGGTCGCCCGGCTCGATCACGACTCCGTCCGCGAGCGCGTAGCCCATCGTCGTGACGCTCATGAGCTCGCGCACGTTCCCGGGCCACGGGTAGCGGGCCAGCATTTCGAGGGCTTCGGGCGAGAACCGCTTTGAGACGCCGTACCGGGCCTGCAGGCGGAAGAGCATGTGGTCCGCGAGAAGTTGCCAATCGTCGCCGCGATCACGGAGAGGGGGGACCGTCAGGAGGAAGTACCCGAGGCGGAAGTAAAGGTCCTGCCGGAACTGCGCGCTCCCGACGCGCTGTCCCAGCGGCCTGTTTGTCGCGGCGACGACACGGACGTCGACCCGGCGCGTCGACTCGGACCCGAGCGGCTGGAATTCGCCGGTCGCGAGGGCGCGCAGGAGCATGACCTGCGCGCTCATGTGGAGGTCCCCGATCTCGTCGAGGAAGATCACGCCGCCGTTGGCCGTCTCGAAGCAGCCCTTGCGGTCCGACGTCGCGCCCGTGAAACTCCCTTTCTTGTGCCCGAAGAGCTCGCTGACCGTCAGGTTGCCTTCGAGATACTGCGGACAGTTCACGGAGATCATCGGCCGCCCGCGCCTCTTGCTCAGAAGGTAGATCGCCTGCGCGAGGCCCTCCTTGCCGGAGCCGCTCTCGCCCGTGATGAGGACCGGTTCGTCGAATGCGGCAACCTTCTCGAGCTTCGTGAGGAGCTCGACGAAGCTCGGAGCGGCGCCGACGAGCTCGACGGCGCGCTCGGGTCCCCACGTCTCGACCGAGAGGGCGCGGATCCGCTGGGCCGCAGGACCGGAACGCGAAACAGCATCTGCAGGTTTCATGCGCTCTAAAACTCCGACGGCCCCCCGAACCGGCCCCCGGGGGAACGGGCATCGTGCGGCGGGACGCCGCCGCGACACGCGGCCTTGAATGAAGCTGCCGATTATAGACGCCGGTAGCCGGGCACGGAACCCGCAGAGCAACGCAGAGCGGTATCGTCCGCCGCCATGAGCATGCTTGCGAACGTCCTCGTCGGCCTCGTGGCCCTCCTCCACGCCGGCTTCCTCGTTCTCGAGATGTTCCTCTGGACGACGCCGACGGGCCGCCGCGTCTTCGGTCTCCCGCCGGACGTCACGGCGGCTACCGCGCCCCTCGCCGCGAATCAGGGCCTCTACAACGGATTCCTCGCCGCAGGCCTCGTGTGGGGCCTCGTCCTCGGACCCGCCGGCTTCTCCGTGAAGGTCTTCTTCCTCGCGTGCGTCGTGATCGCGGGGCTCTACGGCGCGGCGACCGCGAAGAGGACGATCATCTTCGTCCAGGCGCTGCCCGGTGCCCTCGCGCTCGCGGCGGTCTGGCTCGCCCGTTGAGACACAGTCGCTTTTCGGGCTAGACTCACGCAAAACCCCGGGAAAAGGAGTAGAAGCCATGCGCCTGTCTCCATATCGCGTCGTCTTCACCGCCCTCCTCGTGGTCGCTGCGCCCCTTGCGCTCTCTCAGGACAAGCCGGCCGCGCCCCCGAAACCGCCGAAGGAGATGTCGCAGCTCTCGGTGTTCCTCGGGAGCTGGACGTGCACCGGCAAGGGTCTCGCGACGCCGATGAGCCCCGAGCACGCGACCGAGGCGAAGCTCGGCGTCGCCCACGTCCTCGACGGGTACTGGGTCGTCTTCCACTACGACGAGACGAAGACGGCCGCGAACCCGATGCCGTACCACGCCGCCGGCTTCATGGGCTACGACCCCGGCGAGAAGGTCTTCCTCGAGCGCTGCCACGACAACTACGGCGGCTTCTGCAACCAGACGTCGAAAGGCTGGGTCGGCGACGTCCTGACGTTCGAGGGCCCGGGGAGCATGGGCGGGGAGAAGATGGCCTTCCGCGACATCTTCACCAAGAAGGGCGCGGACCTCGTACACGCAGGCGAGATGCAGGGTCCGGACGGCAAGTGGATGAAGACGGACGAGGAAACCTGCACCAAGGCCGCGAAGAAGTAGCGCCCCGAAACGGCGCCCGCGGCGAAATCGGCCGGCGGGAAGAAGGCCGCGACGTCCGGCGGGCGCGTACGATCGCGTCATGGGCCCCGCCGGACGCGCCGCCGCTCTCGCCGCCGGCGCTCTTCTCCTCGCGTCCTGCAGCCGCGCGCCGCACGATCCCGTGACGGAGTGCCTGCAGGGCGCCGTCGCCGCAGCCGAGAAGCGCGACGCGGACCGCGTGATGGCCCGCGTCTCCGAAGGCTTCCGCGACGCCGAGGGCGGGAGCAAGGCCGACGCGGCCGCGCTCGTGCGCCGGTACCTCGCGGCGTACGAATCCCTCTCGCTCACGCTCTCCGACGTCGCCGTCGAGCGCGGGCCCGCGTCCGCGCAGGCGAAGTTCAAGGTGCGGATGTCGGGCCGGCCGCGAGCCGTCGCCGGGCTCGAGGGTCTGCTCCCCCGCTCGTCGCGCTGGAGCTTCGACGTGCGCCTCGAGGCGGGGGCGGGGGGATGGAAGATCGCGTCCGCCTCGTGGAGCCGGCTCGACGGCGACTGACGCGCCTCGCCCGGAGAGACTCGGTCTCGTCGCGGGGTATCCTCCCGGGAACGTGCGGCCGCTCGACCGCCTCGGACGCGGGCTCCGGACTCCGTTCCTGCAGGGAGCGGCCGTCTACGTCCTCTTCCTTCTGGTCTCCCTCGTCGCGCGGCGCGCCGCGCCCGCCGCGCCGCTCCTCGCGGGCGCCGCGGCGGTCACGCTCTACTCCGTCACCGGGCCGCTCGCCCTCGCCATGGCGCCGTCGTTCTGGCGTCCGCTCCTCTCGACGCTCGGGACGTGGCTCGGGCTCTTCGTCGCCGTGGCGGCGACATGCGAGAAGATGATGGGCCGCGTGGGGGACGACGCGATGGTCTTCCTCGGGGCGTTCATGGTCTTCCCGGTCGCGCTCCTGGGCGCCGGAGCCGTCCGCCTCGCGCTCCGGCGGCGGCGCGCCGCGGCACCGCCGCCCGGGATCCGATGACGCCGGAAGACGGCCCTTACCGGAGGATCTGGGCGGTCGTGGCCCGCATTCCGAAGGGGCGCGTCGCGACGTACGGGCAGGTCGCGCGCCTCGCGGGCTACCCGAACCACGCGCGCCTCGCGGGCTACGCGCTCCACGCTCTCCCCGCCAGCAGCCGCGTCCCGTGGTACCGCGTCGTGAACGCGAAAGGCGAGGTCAGCCCGCGCCGCGACGGCTCCGAGCACCACGTCCTCCAGCGTGTCCTCCTCGGAAAGGAGCGCGTGCGCTTCGACGCGCGCGGCCGGATCCCGCTCGCGAAGTTCCGGTGGAGGCCGGCGGACCGGCCCTAGACTCGCTCCGTGGCCGGGCCTGCGCCGTCGTTCCTGACCGCCGAGTGGCGCTTCCTCGCGATGCTGAACTGGGAGATGGACCGCGCGCTCCTGCGTCCGCTCGTCCCGGCGGGCACGGAGCTCGATGAGTGGAACGGCCGGGTCTACGCGAGCGTCGTGGGGTTCCTTTTCCGCAGGACGCGCGTCCTCGGGATCCCGGCGCTCTTCCACGGCGAATTCGAGGAGGTGAACCTCCGCTTCTACGTCCGCCGGCGGACCGCCGACGGTTTCCGGCGCGGCGTCGTCTTCGTCAAGGAGCTCGTCCCGCGGCGGCTCGTGGCGCTGATCGCCCGGCGCGCGTACCACGAGAAGTACGTCGCCGTGCCGATGGCGCACGAGATCGCCCTCAGGCCGGACGGCTCCCCTGAGCGCGTCGCGTATTCATGGAGCCACGCCGGGGCGGCCGGCTGCATCCGTCTCGCGGCCCGTCCCGGCCTCCGGCCCCTCGCCGCCGGCTCCGTCGAGGAGTTCCTCGCCGAGCACTACTTCGGCTATGTCGAGCAGCCCCGAGGGGCAACTGCGGAGTACGAGGTGGAGCATCCGCCCTGGAAGACCTGGGCTGCGGACGAAGCGCGACTCGAAGGCGGAGTGGCGTCCCTCTACGGCGCCGCGTTCGCGTCGGCGCTCGGGGGTCCTCCCGACGTCGCGTTCCTCGCGGAGGGCTCGGAAATCCGCGTCCGGCGCGGGACGGAGATCGACGCGTGACCCCGCCCGCTCCCCTCGCCTGGGTCCTCTACGACGGCGCATGCGGCGTCTGCAGCCGGTGGGTGCCGTTCTGGAAGAACACGCTCGCAAAGCGCGGGATCGGGATCGCGACGCTGCAGGAGCCGTGGGTCGCCGCCCGCCTCCTCGCGCGGGGCGTCGCGGAGGAGAGCCTCCTCGACGACCTCCGGATCCTCGTCGCCTCTTCCGGGGACGTGATCCCGGGCGCGGACGCGTACCGGTTCGCGTTCCGCCGCATCTGGTGGGCGTGGCCCCTCTGGGCTCTCGCCGTGACGCCGGGCCTCCGCCGTCTCTTCGACCTCGGCTACCGGACCTTCGCCGAGAACCGGTACCGCGTGTCGAGGGCCTGCCGCATGCCCGTGAAGCCGGGAGACTCCGGCCCCCCACCCTGATCAGCGGGCGACGGCCTGGGCCTGCGAGAACTTCGACGAACCCGCGGGCGCCGCGAGCGCCTTCTGCGCTTCCACGCGGTCGGCGGTGCGGGCGTCGGAGCCCTCGTCGAACGGGATGCGGATCGCGACCGCGTCGCCCGGCTTGATCCCCTCGTAGACGACCGCGTTTTTCGCGAGCGGCACGCGCCGCTCCTTGCCCGTTCGCGCGTCGACGACCGTGACCGCCACGCCCTTCTCGAACCGCGCGACGCTCCCGCGCACCGTGAGGTACGCGGCGTTCACGACGGCCGGGCCCTGCGGGCCTGTCTGGCGCGGCGGAACGTACGTCGACGGAACCATCGGGTCGGCGGGCGCCAGGCTCGTGTTGCGGCCTGGGTCGCGCCCGGGGCGCGCCGCCGGCGCGTCCCCCTGCTGGACGATGCCCCAGCCCACGTCCTTCAGCGTGCCGCTCGGCCGGACGACGATGTCCTTGTTCGCCTGTCCGGGCAGGCCCGGGGCCGTCACGTGCTCCGGGCTGGTCTTCATCTCCTGCGCGGCGGCCGCCCCGGCAACCGAGGCGAGGGCGAGCAGGGCGAGGTGCTTCTTCACCGCCCCCGCAATATAGGCCCGGAGGGCGGAGCGTCAATATTCCGCGAGCGCGTCGTCCGGGTAGCAGTAGAGCCAGCGCTCTCCGGGCTCGGCGGAGCAGACGACGGGGTGCCCCGTGCTCTTCGCGTGTTTGGACGCGTGGCGGTTGGGCGACGAGTCGCAGCAGCGGGTCCCGCCGCAGGCCTGACAGGTCCTGAGGTGGACCCACGTCGAGCCGGTCTTCACGCACTCCTCGCACTCGCGCTTCTTCGCGTGGAGGAGCGTCTCGATCTCCGCGATGTGGGCGCACGCGCCGGGAACTTTCATAGAGCCTCCTCGGCGCGGCAGAGCGTGAGCGCGAACCTCGCGGACGTGTCGAGCCAGCGGCGTTCCCGCCGGAATCCCGCGTCCGCGACGAGCCGGTCGACGTCGCCGGGCCGGTACTTGTGCGAGCTCTCCGTGTGAATCGTCTCTCCGGGCTCGAAAACGGCCCTGACTCCCGCGCCCGGGATGCGGACGCGCTGCCGCACGAGGCTCACGAGGTGCATCTCCACCCGGCGCGCCTCCGCGTTCCAGGTCGCGTGATGGCACCACGCCGGCACGTCGAAGTCGGCGCCGAGCTCGCGGTTCAGGCGGACGAGGAGGTTGCGGTTGAACGCCGCCGTCACCCCGAGCGGATCGTCGTAGGCGGCGAGGAGCGCAGCCTCGGGCTTCACGAGATCCGTTCCGAGGAGAAGCGAATCGCCGGGACGGAGGCGGCGGCGCACCGCGGCGAGAAGGTGGACCGCGTCCAACCTGTCGAAATTGCCGATGTTCGAGCCGAGGAAGAGAACGAGGCATTCGCCCGTGCCGCGGCGCGCGGCCGTCGCGGCCGCGAGGCCGCGCTCGAAGGACGCGCGATGGCCCGTGGCCTTCACGCCGGGGATCTCCGCGAGGCGCGCGAGCGACGCGGCCACGGCCGTCGCCGACAGGTCGACGACGTGGACGTCGGGCTTCCCGCCGCGAGCGGCGAGGGCCGCCGCGACGACCGCGAGCTTCTCGCCGGTGCCGGATCCCAGCTCGACGGCGCGAACCGGCCCCGAAAGAGAGCGCGCGACCGCGGGAGCCACGCGGCGGAGGAGCCGCGTCTCGGCCGCCGTGATGCGGTACCACGGCAGCCGCCCGATCGCGTCGAAGAGGCGCGAGCCCAGCGCGTCATAGAAGTACTTCGGCGGCAGCGCGCGCGGCCTCCTCGCGAAGCCGGCTCTCACGTCGCGGGCGAGACTCACGGGTGCACGCACCGGAACTTCGCGTAGACGTACGGGTAGCGCGCCTGGAACCAGTTGCGGAACGTCCGGCGGACGAGCGGCGCCGGCGTCGCCGGGGACGCGCCCTTGAGAACGAAGTGGCGGCCGTCGAAGAAGTCCGCGGAGTACTGCGGGTAGGTCGACATCGGGGCGAAGCCCTCGAACGGCCCGAACGGCGTCGCGGTCCACTCCCAGCCGTTCCCGACGAGCTCGTGCACGCCCCACGCGCTCGCTCCCGCGGGCCGCGACCCTGCGGGGAGAGGATCGTCGCGGTCGGCGCCGAAGTTCCCGCGCTCCGGCGACGGCTCCGCGCCGCCCCACGGGAGCGCGCGCTCCGGCCCTTCGGGCGTCCCGAACGCCGCGCGGTGGTACTCGGCCTCGGTCGGAAGCCTCCGCCGCCTCCAGCGCGCGTACGCCGACGCCTCGGCGTGGCTGACCCAGACGGGCCACGAAAGCGGCAGCGGCAGGAGGCCGAACTGACCGATCCAGAGCCAGGCGCCGCGCTCCCGCGTCCAGAACGCGGGATGTGCGACGCCGTGCGACCTCAGCCACTCTTCGTCCCCGACCGCCCAGAGAGAGGAATCGGTGTAGCCGCCCGCCTCGACGAACTCGAGGAAGTCCCCGTTCGTGACCGGCAGGGCGTCGATCGTGAAGGCCGGAACCATCCGGCAGGTTCGCGGGAACTCGTTGTCCCAGCCGAACGGGATCTCCCCCCGCGCGGCCCCGAGGGTCGCGACGCCTGCCGGAACCCGGACGGCCGCCGGCTGTGCGAGACGATCGGGCAACGCGGGCGCGACGGTTTCCGCCGGCGCGCGCTTGTCGGCGCAGGGCAGCCGATGGAGCATGTAGCGCAGCGTCTCCTGGTGCATCAGCTCGTGCTCGATCACGGTGTGGACGGCCGCGCGTTGCGCCTCGCCGTCGAGCGCGCCCGAGAACAGCGCCTCTTCGACCGCGGCGTCGGCCCGGCGGACGTAGGCCGTCACGGTCTCGCGCCGCGGCCATGCCGTCAAAGGCGGCGCCCCGCCCTCGGCCGGAGGGTCGATGCCGCGCTCGAAGAGCTTCTCCAGCGCCTCGTCGAGGGGCGGCCGGCCGAGCGCCTCGCGCAGAAGCTTGATCGCCGCGAACGCCGCGAGATGTCCCTCGTAAAAGACGAAGGGGTGGCGGAGCGCGATCGGCCGCGCCTTGTACGCCCCCGGCATGAGCGTCTCGTCGAAGAAGCGCCAGGTTGCGGCGCGCCCCGCCCGCCACCGGGGAAGCGTCGAGGGGTGTGCGGCAGACATGTTGATCACCTCGAGGCCGTTGCCGTGCGACGCTCAAGAGCCGCGCGATCCCAGCCCGCGAGCTCCGCGCCGCGCCCGTACGTCGAGTCGACGAACGCGAGGATCTCCTCCTCTGGCGAATCGGCCGTCCGGACGGCCTCGTAAGGGAGGATGAACTCTCCCAGCTCGCGATGGTAGTAGGCCGCGTCGGGGCGCGCCCGCACGTCCCGGAACCCGGCCGGCTCCGGAACGGCATACGCGTAGAACGCGGGCTCGAGAACGGAGCCGCTGCCGGGCCAGAACCCGTGGCTGATGACCTCGTGGGAGTAGGCCTCCTGCATGAACGCCGGGCCCTCGCGCGGCGGCGCGCGCCGGCCGGAGAAGCGCGTGACGGCGAGGTCGAAACCTCCCCAGAAGAAGTGGACCGGGCTGCACTTGCCGACGAAGGAGCATCGGGCCCGCGTATACGTCTCCGCGACCTGCTTCAGGATCCGCCAGAACCTCTCGACCTGAACGGCGTCGTACGACCGGTGCACGGTGTCATCGGGGAACCGGATCCCGGGCGACGGAAGCTCGACCGGAACCGGCCAGATCTTCACGCCGAGGCCCATGTCCGAGAGCGTCGCCATCACCGCAGCGTAGAAGTCCGCGACGGTGCGGGGCTCGAGCCGAATCGATCGCTCGGATTCGTCCGACACCCTGATCACGAGCTGGTGGGCGACGAAATCGAATTCGATCGTGAAGGAGCGCGTGTCGTGGAGAAGCGTCCGCGTCGAGAGGCCGCGCGGCGTGACCTGGAAAGCGATGCCCCAGGAGTGGTTCAGCGGCGGCGTGTGCGCGAGCGCGACCTTGCCGACGATCTGCGTCCACATGTGGAGCGTCGCGTACGTGTCCTTCCACGC
>DATKLW010000191.1:0-5569 GCA_035542215.1 Thermoanaerobaculia bacterium
CGGTCGACGGGCGCGTCGAGGTGCTCGAAGAGCTCGGACGCGATGCGCGCCGCGATCTCGCCGCCGAAGCCGCCCTGGACCTTGTCCTCGTGGACGACGAGGACGCGCGAGGTCTTCTTCACGGACGCCGCGACCGCCTCGAAGTCGAGCGGGACGAGCGAGCGCAGGTCGAGGACCTCGACCTCCTTGCCCTCTTTCGCGAGCGCGGCGGCGGCTTCGAGCGCGAAGTGGACGGGCGTCCCGTACGCGACGATCGTGAGGTCCTTCCCCGCGCGGCGGAGGCGCGCCTTTCCGAACGGCACCGCGAACCCGGCGGGGACGCGCGTCCGCGCCTCGCGCGCGTTGTAGAGGAACTTCGGCTCGAGATAGAGCGTGATCCCGCGCGAGCGGATCGCGGTGCGCAGGAGGCCGGCCGCGTCGTCCGCGAACGCCGGGACGACGACGCGGATCCCGGGGAGCGTCGTGAGCCAGCCTTCGATGTTCTGCGAGTGGTAGAGGCCGCCGCCGATGTAGCCGCCCGAAGCGATCCGGACCGTCACGTTCGGGACGAACTGTCCGTTCGTGCGCCAGTACTCGTGCGACATCTCGACCATCTGCTCGGCCGCGGGCCAGAAGTAGTCCGCGAACTCGGCGCCCTCGACGACGACGCGGATCTTGTCGGCGAAGCGCGAGAAGCCGTCCGCGGTCCCGAGGATGAAGTCCTCGGCGATCGGCCCGTTGAAGACGCGCGCCTTCCCGAACTCCTGCTGCATTCCCTTCGACACGTTGAAGATGCCGCCCTTGTCCTTGTTCGCGACGTCCTGCCCCCAGAGGTACGTGTCCGGGTTTTCGCGGAACGTCTCCTTGAGCGTCCCGTTCAGCGCCTGGATGAGCGTGAGCTCCGGCGCAGGCGGGCCGCCCGCCGTGTCGGGCGTCATGGGGACGGACGCGAGGCCGTCTCCTTCGGGAGCCCACGGCTCGGGGAGGACGTAATCGAAGATCGACGCCGGGTCCGGGTCGGGCGCCTTGCGGCAGCGGTCCGCCGCGTCGTCGTACAGGCGGACGTTCGCGGCCTCGATCTCGGCGATCTCCTCCTCGGTGAACGCGCCGCCCTCGACGAGCGTCCGGCGAAGGCGCGGCAGGGGGTCGGCCGCCTTGGCGGCGGCGAGCTCCTCGGGAGACCGGTAGAGTTCCTGGCGGTCGGAGTTCGAATGCGAGCCGATCCGGACGCATTCGGCGTGGACGAGCGCGCAGCCGGCGCCCGACGTCACGTACGCGAAGGCCTCGCGCATCGCACGCAGCGAGTCGAACAGGTCCTTGCCGTCGCAGTGGACGATCTTCACGTTCAGGAAGCCCGCGAAGTTGTCGGACGCGAAGCGGTTCGCGGTCTGGTCGCTCTTCGGGACGGAGATCCCGTAGCCGTTGTCCTGGACGACGAAGACGACGGGGAGCTTCTCACGCGAGGCGCCGTTCACGGCCTCGTAGAAATAGCCCTCGGAGGTCGACGACTCGCCGACGGAGCAGTAGACGACGGCGGGAGAGCCGTACGTCTTGATCGCGCGGCCGAGGCCCGCCGCGTGCTGCGCGTGATTCGAGACGCAGGACGAGACGTTCTGGACGTGGATCGCGGGCTTCGCGAAGTGGTTCGACATGTGGCGGCCGCCCGAGGCGACGTCCGTCTTCTTCGACATCCCGTTCAGGAGAATTTCGTCGGCGCTGAGTCCGGCCGCGACGCACGTCGTCAGGTCGCGGTAATAGGGAAAGAGGTAGTCGAGGTTCGGGCGGAACGTGACGCCGAGCGCGACCTGGATGCCGTCGTGGCCCGCGCACGGAGCGTGATACGACCAGCCGAGCCCCTGCTTCAGGTAGTTCGGAGCCTTGTCGTCGAGGATCCGCCCGAGGTGCATGAGCGCATACCACCTCCGGAGCTCGTCGCGCGTCGGGCCCACGGCCGCGAGGGCGGCTGCGGCGGGCAACGCCACGGGCACGGAGAGGACACCGGGTTCTGCCATCTTTTCCCACTCCTCGGGTCGAGGGATTTCCCCGTTCGGGCGACGCCCACCGGAGAAGAGGTCTCATCTTACCGCTTCGGTTAGAATCCGCCTCCCGCCGTCCAAAGACTCCTCTGAGGAGCTTGCGCGAGCGGGTAGGAGTTCCCCCGTGTCTCAGACCCTGATTGCCGCCCATCCCGCCGCCGACGGAATCGAGTCGGCGGACCGCAAGACGTTCGAAGCCGCCATGGCCGCCGACGATGCCCAGCCCCGCAGGAAGCTCGTCGAGGGACAGGTCGTGAACGGAACGATCGCCGGGATCACACCCGACGTCGTCCTCGTCTCGATCGGAGGGAAGTCGGAAGCGATCATGGATCTCAAGGAGCTCGACGGCGAGAAGGTCGGCGACCGGATCGAAGCGGTCGTGATCAAGGCCGCCCCGGACGTGCGGCTCAGCCGGAAGCTCGCGATCGGGCACCGGACGAAGGCCGAGCTCCGGGCCGCCGCCGAGGCGAAGATCCCCGTGGCCGGCAAGGTCTCCTCGCGGAACAAGGGCGGGTTCGACGTTCTGATCGGCGGGGCGCACGGCCTGCGCGCGTTCTGCCCGGTCTCGCAGATCGACCTCGGGCGCCACGACGAGGCCGGCCTCGCGGCGTTCGTCGGCAAGAACTTCGACTTCCGCGTCCTCGAGTACTCCGAGGACGGCCGCCGCGTCGTTGTCTCCCGCGTCGCCCTCCTCAAGGAAGACAACGAGGCGAAGGCCGCCGAGGTGCGCGAGAAGATCACGCTCGGCGCCGTCATGACAGGCCATGTCCGCTCCCTGACCGAGTTCGGCGCCTTCGTCGACCTCGGCGGCGTGGACGGCCTCGTCCACGTCACGGAGATCTCGCGCCGAAGGGTCGCGCATCCGAAGGACGTCCTCACGATCGGACAGGAAGTCACGGTCAAGGTCACGAAGCTCGCGGGCGAGGGCAAGCGCATCTCGCTTTCGATGAAGGAGCTCGAGGCCGACCCGTGGGCGACGCTCGCCGAGCGCTTCGCGCCGGGCGCCTCGTTCACCGGGACCGTCGCGCGCCATGCCGACTTCGGCCTCTTCGTCGAGGTCGAGCCGGGCGTCGACGGGCTCGTGCACGTTTCGGCGCTCCCGCCGGGCGTCTCCCTGAAGGACCCGCAGGTCGCCGACGGCCAGACCGTCCAGGGCTGGGTCAAGGAAGTCGATCCCGCGCACCGCCGGCTTTCGCTCTCGCTGCGCGAAGTCGCGACGGGCGACCCGTGGGCCAACATCAAGGAACGCTACGCCGAGGGTTCGATCGTCAAAGGCGAAGTCGAGAGCGTTGCGGCTTTCGGCGTGTTCGTGCGGCTCGAGCCGGGACTCACGGGCCTGATTCCGAACGGCGAAACCGGCGTCCCGCCGGGCACGGTCGTGAAGAACTTCGCCCAGGGCCAGCAGGTCGAGGTGAAGGTCATCGGCCTCGACACGGAGCGCAAGCGCATCTCGCTCTCGGCGTCCGGCGCGAAGGCCGAGGCCGACCGCGGAGACCTTCGCAAGTTCCGCGAGGACTCCGCCAAGCGCGAGAAAGCGTCGGCCCCGACGGTGTCGGCCTTCGGCTCGTCGCTTCTCGAGGCCCTCCAGCACCCGAAGAGCAAGCAGAAGAAGTAGACTTCTCCGCGGCGTTCTTTCAAATCGTCCTCGAGTCCCCTCGACCTCCGGGGGGTGAAAGAGGGAAGCGGGTGAGATTCCCGCGCGGCCCCCGCCACTGTGACCGGGGACGCGCCCGGCGAGATCCCACTGGCGGCGAGAGATCGGCACGGGGCCGGTTGCGCCGCCGGGAAGGGGCCGGGCGCGGACGATCCGGGAGCCAGGAGACCTGCCCGAGGAACATCGCATCAGCGTCGCCTTCTCCGGGGCTCGGGAAGTCGCGGCTCGCCCGCCTCCGCGCGCCGGGCCCGCCGCTCCTTTTCGATGGGAGGGCGAGGCCACCGGAACGGAGGTGGTCCCTTGGTCTCCCGCGATTTCGTCCGGCTCTCCCGCGCTTTCCTTCTCTCCGTATCGCCCGGCCTCCTCGCCGAGCAGCTCGCGCCGGCTCCCGCGCCCGCGCCGATCGCGGCCGGCGTCGTCGTGACGGCCGAGGCCGCGCCGGAGCCGTCGGCTTCGCTCGGCGCCGCGGCGACCGTGATCGACGCGGCCGAGATCGCGCGTTCGAAGGCGACGACCGTTCTCGACCTTCTGCGGACCGTTCCCGGCCTCGACGTCGTCCAGTCGGGCGGCCCGGGCGGCGTCACGTCCCTTTTCCTGCGCGGAACGTCCTCGACACAGACTCTCGTCCTCATCGACGGCGTGCCTCTGAACAGCCCGTACTTCGGCGGAACCGACATCTCGGCGGTCTCGACCGCGAACGTCGAGCGGATCGAGGTCGTGCGCGGGCCGTTCTCGGCGCTCTACGGCTCGGAGGCGATCGGCGGCGTCGTGCAGATCTTCACGCGGAAGTCGGCGGACGCGGGGGTCTCGGGCCACGCGAGCTTCGGCCTCGGGAACTCGGACGGGAGAGAAGGGCTCGGAGAAATACGTTTCCTGGAAGGCGTCCTCACGGGGACGTTTGGCTTTCGAAGGACGTCTTTCACCGGCGAGCAACTCAACGAATTCTTTTCCGGAACGACCCTTTCCGGCGCGCTGACGGCGAAGATCGGCGAGGGCGACTCCGTGGGCCTGACCATCCGCCGCGAGAGCGGACGGACGGGCGTCCCGACGGACGGCTCGAGCCCGACGCCGCACCGCTCGACCTGGGACGACACGACGACGCTCGAAGTCCCGTTTTCTTTTTCCCTTTCGAAGAACGTCTCTCTGGAGGCCTCGTTCCGGTACGCGCGCGACACACCGTCGTACGCCGACCCCGACGCGTCGTTCAGCTCGTCGTCGACGGATGCGCGCCGGACGGGCGCGCGCATCGCCACGACGGCGACGTGGGGCGCGCAGCGCGTCGCAGCCGGCGTCGACTACGAGAGGACGCAGGTCTCGAGCGAGAGCAACTTCGGCGTCGCGCTCGACGGCGCGACGTCGCGCACGTTCGCCGTCTTCGCCGAGGACCGCGTGACGCTCGTCCCGGATCGCCTCGTCGCCACGGCCGGCGTCCGCTGGGACGATCACAGCGCGTTCGGGAGCGCCGTCAGCCCGCGCGTGACGGCCGCGTGGCGCGTCCACCCGTCTCTCAAGCTGCGCGCCGCGGCCGGGTCCGCGTTCCGCGCGCCGTCGCTCGGCGAGCTCTACTACCCGTACTCGGGGAACCCGGGCCTCCAGCCCGAGCGATCGAGAGGATGGGAGGTCGGCTTCGAACAGACGATCGCGGCCGGCGTCGTGGCCGAGGCGACGGGGTTCTGGAACGACATCCGCGATCTCATTCAGTACGACGCGCAGTCCTTCACGAACGAGAACATCGGCCACGCGCGGACGCGCGGCGTCGAGGCGGCCGTCCGGACGGCGATCGGGGAGCGCGTGTTCCTGCGCGCCGCGTACACGTACCTCGACGCGGAGGACGTCGAGGCTCGCGCACCGCTCATCCGGAGGCCCCGGCATCGCGCGTCCCTGACGGCCGGCTCGGGGT
>DATKLW010000192.1:0-51042 GCA_035542215.1 Thermoanaerobaculia bacterium
GCCGTGAGGTTGCCGCCGCCGTCCTTCGTGACCGCGACGAGGCCGTAGCTCGGCGAGTTCTCGCCGGTCGCGGCGCGCACCTCGACGAGGATCCAGAGCTTCGTCGAATCGCTCGGGTCGAGCGCCGCCGTGTAGTTGGCCGGGGAGCGGTGGTTCGGGTCGCTCGTCAGGGACGGAATCGAGACCGACTTGTAGGAAGACGTGATGCTGCCCGCGGGCCCGGGGCTCGACGCGTCGAAGACGGTCAGGACCCCCGCGCTTGTCGTGTACACGATGTAGTTCCCGACGAGGACCATCCCGTAGCCGCCCGGCATGTTCGACGACGTGTCGTACGGGATGTTCAGCGCCGAGAAACCGGACGTCGGAAGCGACGTGATGTCCGCCACGGTGATCGCGTTCGTCGCCGCGGCGTACGCGATGTAGCGGCCGCCGGCCGCCTGCACGATCGTGCTGAATGCGTCATGCGGGGGAAAGCTGCCCCACATGCCGAAGCCGTCGGCCCCGTCCGAAAGGCCGGCGAGCGTGTACCACTTCTCGCCGGGGCCGCCCAGCGAGAACGCGATGCGCTGTCCGTCCGGTGAGACCGCGGTCGTCCCGACGTAGCTCTGGCCGTCTCCGGACGTCGAGATCGTGTTCGTCGTCGCGTTGCTGGGGTCCAACCGCATGTCGTCGTACTTGAGCGCGCGGGGGCTCGCCGGGTTCGAGAGGTCGAGGACCGAGTACCCGAAGGTCTCGGCGTTCATCAACCGCGGCGCTCCTGCCGCGTTGTGGTAGATGCTGAACGCCTTGACGAAGCCCGTCGAGAGCGAGCCCGGCCGCGAGACGCCGGGAGGATTCGGCTCGAATTGAGCTGGCGTCGATGCGAGCGTGCACGCCGACTGCGCCTCGGCCCGGGCCGGAACGAGAGCGAGCGCGACGAGGATCAGAGCGCAGGCCGTGGCGAGGGATCGCACCGGCCGGGGACGGAGATTCGGGGGCGGATTCATGGTCTCAGGGGCTTCCCTTTTGGACTGGCTTCGCGTTGAGCTCCCTTCGGCCAAGGAGCTGATAAAGCAAGACATAGCGATCGTACCCTCCCGGACGGCGCCTGTAAAGACGCGCAGGATTCAAAGGCGCCCGTGGTCCGAGCTTCCTGAGGAGGAGTGGCGCCGCGCGAGCCGACCTTTCCCCAAAAAAGAAAAAAGCGGGCGGCCGAAGCCGCCCGCTTTCCCTGGATTCAGGGAGAAGTTAGTTGACTGTGCTGCCGTACAGGAAGGGCGGCAGGCAGTTGCTCTGGTTGTTGAGGTTCGCGGTCGCGTGGCCGACGCTGATGAACGCGCCGGGCGCCGTGTGCATCACGCCGACCCAGCCCATGTTGTAGAGGCCGTTCGCCGCGTTGGCGCGGGTCATCGTCGAGCTGCGGAGGGTCAGGTCGACCCAGCCGCCGACGAACGCCTGCGGGTTCCAGCCGTACTGGAGGCCGCCGGCGAGGGCGATGCGCTGCGATTCGAGGAAGATGTAGTTGTTGGTCGGCGGGGTGAGACCGGGGCCGGACGGTCCGGGCGGGATGCCCTGGCCCTGGTAGACGTTCTCGTCGTTGTCGTACGTCGCAACCTGGACCTGGTGGAGGGCGTCATAGAAGCCAGAGCCAGACTTGCCGTTGTTGGCCTTGGCCGTCGGGTCCGCCCACGCGCAGAGGTTGACGTTCGTGCCGGCATAGTAGTCGGAGCGCCAGACCTGGATCCAGGACTGGAGGCCGTTGCCCGGATCGGCGAGGTAGCGGAAGCCGTAGCGGTCGCCGAGCGGCTCGCGGCCGTCGCCCGCGAACATGAACTGCGGGGCATAGCCGCTGATGTAGTTCGTGCAGCCGACCGGGATGTTCTGCGTCTCACCGTTGCACTGGCCGGCGCCGGTGCCGAACGTCGTCGCCGCGACGAACTTGCCGAAGAAGGTGGCAACCGCCGGGTTGGCCGCGGTGCCCACGAAGTAGAGGCGGTTGTCGAACTCGACCGCGACGGCCGGGTCGCCGGAGATGTTGCCGCCGTTGGCCGCGGAGTCGACATAGAACACGTCGCCGATCAGGCAGTTCGGCGTGTACGTGTAGCCGGCGTAGGTCCAGCCGGTCGTGGCGATCGCGTCCTTCGTGTAGAAGTCGGTCTGGTCGGGGAAGAAGTTCGTGCAGTAGTTGACGACGTCGATCGTCAGGTAGCCCGAGAGGGCGTCCTTGTAGACCGTGTCGGCCGCGGCCCAGCCGCACTGCGGGTTGTCCGTGTCGAGGACGTTGGTCTGCGCGGACGTCGTCCAGTTGTTGTAGTCACCGGACTGGTCGAGCGAGTGCCACACGGTCGGGCGGAAGAGCGGCCCGATGGCGTCGGCGGACGTCAGGTTGTACTGCGAGATCGAGCGAAGGACGTCCGTGCCGAGCGTGATCGAGTCCGGGTGCGAGAAGCGGATGAACTGGTTCGCGGCCCAGCCCACGGACGGCTGGTAGATCGCGCTCGGGAGGCCCGGGTTCACGAGACCGCAAGGATCAACGGGGTAATCCTTCGTGTCGTACTGCGGCAGGTTCGGGCTGAGCTTGCCGTTCATGATGTCGCGCATGGAGAAGGACACGACGTCCTTGCCCGTGAGCGGGAGGTTGAAGTCGATGACGGCCTTGGAGTACTTGTTCCACACCGTGACGTGAGCGATCACGCCGGGGGTGGAGACGTTGACGACCGAGACCAGGGTGTCCGTGCCGCCCGAGGGAATCGGGAAGTCGGTGGCGCCGTTGAGCGACACCTTCCAGTACGGGACGAGGAGGGTCGCCGCGGGCACGTTGTCGTACGCGCAGGTGATCGCATAGCCCGTACCCGCACACGCGAGCAACGCGAGCACGATCAGAACGGAAAACTTCTTCATTTTTTCTCCTACCGGTGATTTCGAATGAAACGTGTGAATACGTCGATCATGGACAGATGGATCCGGGCACTCGCCGCCTGCGATATCGAATCACCTCCCGCAATTTTCTTAGAGGCAACGCTCCAGGTTTCCTGGGACGAAGGAAGCACTGAACCGGATAGAGATATCCCGAACATTGCGGCAACGATAGGGGCGAAATTCCGTGATGTCAAGGCCATTTCGTAAGTTTATGTTGGGCCCGCATATCCACCCCTTGAGTGTCGCGGCCCCCCGGAACCTCACTTCTCGAGGCCGCGGAACACCCGGAAACCGCCCGCGCGCGTTTCGTCCCCCGTCAAGTACTGATACATGAGAACGACGTCCGGGCGCCCGTCCCCGTCCACGTCGCCGATCTTCAGGCAGGTGGGGTGGTTCACGAACGCGGGCTCGCGGGCTTCGGCCAGCTCCTCGAACTCGCCCGCCGGCGTCTGGAAGAAGACGCGGACGCGGTGCGCGAAGTCGTCGGCCCAGACCACGTCGTCGAGCCCGTCGCCGTCGAGGTCTCCGACCGCGATGGCCGGCGAGTACGCGAAGTGGAGCGTCTTCACGACGCGCTTGGCCGCCATCTTCCCGTCCGCCGCGCGGTAGTAGACCGTCACGCCCTGGCCGTCGATCTTCGGCTTTCCGTTGCCGGGCGTGCCCTTGAAATACGACGCGTAGATCGCCGGCCGGCCGCGGTACGTTCCGGCCGCCGCGCCCGCGTGCTGGGACCAGCCCTCGAGGACGTAAGCCCCGACGAACTGGAATTTTCCGGCCTTCGGGTCGAACTCGTAGAGGTTCGGCGCCCCGCCGAAGTACCGGCACGAGGAGTTGTAGAACGGCAGGCCGCCGCTCGCGTCCTTCGGAATCGCGAGCGCGATCGAGTACCCGAAGCAGGCGCCCTCGAGGCCGGCGTGGACCTCGCGGAAGTTCGTTCCGTCGTTCAGAAACGCGCGGACGTCGTAGCCCTTGACGAACCCGGAGTCCTTGTCGAGGACGGGCTCCCCGCCCACGCTCGCCCACTCGCCGACGTCGGAGATGACGACGAGGTCCTTGTGGCCGTCCCCGTCGAGGTCTCCGATGGCGACCGCCCGCGTGGAAATCTGCCGCGGAAGGCCGCGCGCCTCGGCTTTGAACTTGCCGCCCCCCTTGTTGAACGCGATGGCCGGCCCGGAGCCGTGTCCGCCGTAGACGATGTCGAGCTTCCCGTCGCCGTCCATGTCGGCGACCGCCGCGAAGCCGTACTCGGCGTCGAGGTGGTCGGGGTTCTCGAGCTCGATCGGGACCTTGCTCCAGCGCGGCGCGCCCGCGTCGTCCTTGCCGAGACTGAACACGTTGAGCGACTGGCCCGTCAGGCGGGCGGGCGGCGCGACGATCTGCGGACGCCCCTCTCCGAGGACGTCGCCGAGGTCGAAGTTCTCGCGCCACATCCCCGACCGGGGCAGGCCCGCCGAGATCTCCTCGAAGCGGAAGGACGTGCGCGACGCCTTCGGGGTGACGACCTCCGCCTCGCTCTGCGGCAGCTCGAAGACGGGCTGGAGGTCTTCGGCCTCGGGCGCGGCCTGCGGGTCGCGCTTCTTCGGCTCGGGCGGCGCCTCGACGATCCACGCCTTGTCGTCCTGCCGCAGGATCACGACTCCGGGCCCCGCGACCATCGCGAGATGGAGGTAGCCGTCCCTCTCGTAGTACTGGTTGGCCACGCCGCCCTTGAGGATCCGGAGGACGCGCCGCCCCGTCTCGGGATCGACGAACGGAACCGGAGCCGGCTGGCTCTCCCCCTCGACGTCGGCGGGAGGCCTCATTCCGAGAAGAGACTCCGTCCGCTGGTTTGCCTTGATCTGGTCCTGTTTCGAAACGGGCGTCGGCGACGGTGTGGGAGACGGGGATGCGGCCTTCGGAGCGGAGGAGCATCCGGCGACGCCGATCACGGCGGCCGCGAGGAGGACGGGCACGGAAAGTTTCACGAGATCTCCTGTTGACGCAACGGGGCCCGGCGGCCTTCGGCCTGAGGGCGAGCGTGAATTCGGCCTAGAGAAGGTCGGCGAAGGCCGGCCTGAGCCGGCGATACAGCTGACGTCCCGCAAAGCCTAGCACGATGAATGCCGCTGTTTCGGCGCCGAGACGGCGCACCGGGGGCATCGCCATCCCGAAGAGCGCCGCGCGAAAGAGAGCGACGACGTCCCGGAGCGGGTTGACGGCGAGGACGGGCGTCGCGAACGCCGGGACGAGCTCCTCGGCGTAGAGGATCGGCGTCACGTAGAACGCGATCGTGAGGACGGGCGGAAGGATCTGCGCGAGATCGCGGAAGAACGGGTTGAGCGAGGCGAGGATGAGCGCGGGCCCCGCGAGGACGAGGAGCTCGAACGCGAACGCGAGGACGAGGAGGTGGGGCTGCACGTGCCCCCGGCCCGAGACGAGGAGAAACGCCGACAGGAGGACGATCCCGATCGTCTGGATCACGAGCGCCGCTCCGACCGAGGAAAGCGTCAGCAGGGCGACCGGAAACTTCAGCTTCTTGACGAGATGCGCCTGGTCCGTGATCGAGGTCGCGCCCCGAACGATAGCCTCCTGCACTCCCAGCCAGGGGAGCATCCCCGCGAGGAGGAACTCGGTGTAAGTCCCCCCGAATCCCTTCGGGGTGGGGATCTTCAGGACGTACGTGAAGACGAACGCGTTGAGGGCGCAGATGATGGCCGGATTCAGGACCGCCCAGAAGGGGCCCGCGAAGCTCCCCGCGTACCGGGCCGCGAGGTCGCGGCGAAGCAGCTCGGAGAGCAGGAAGATCTTGTTCTTCAATGGAGTAGCGTCCCTCGGCGTCTCCGGAAACCGCTTGAAATGGCCGGAGCGGAGGTCTATCTTACTTGGTCAGCGCTCATGAGTGCCGTGCCGCGTGCGTCCCAGATCCTCCTCGTGGGGCAGAAGATCCGCCAGATCCGGAAGAGCCGGCATCTGACGCAGGCGGATCTCGCCTCGCGAATCGGGGTCACGCAGTCGGACCTCTCCCGGATGGAGAACGGTGAGTACAAGGTCGGACTCGACACTCTCTTCCGGATCCTCCAGGTGTTCGAGCTGTCCATGAGCCACTTCTTCGAAGAGCCCGCCTCGGGGGACGCTCCGCGCGCGTTCGCGGGAGAGAACGCCGACGTCGCGGCTCCGTTCGAGGACTGGGCCGCGCTTCCCGCCGAGGCCCGCCGCGAGGTGAGCGAGTTCATCGCGTTCAAGCGCATGCAGGTCGAGAAGACGCGGGACGACGAAGACCCCGGAGACGACACCAATGGCTGAGGCGATGACGGCCGCCGCGGCGGCCCGCGCCGCCGCCGAGGCTTCGCGCCGCGACGCCCTCGTCCACCTCGAGAAGGGCGCGTTCGCTGCCGCTCTCGCCTGCTACGACGCGGCTCTCGCCTCCGCGCGCGAGACGGCGGACCCGGCGTTCGTCGACTGGATCTACGTCTGCCGCGCCGCGGCCGCCGCCGAGACCGGTCCCGCCGCCGACGAGCTCGTCGAGCTCAAGCGGATCCTCCTGCGCTCGCGCGAGCCCGAGACGGCGTTCCGCGCGGCCTACTCGAGCGCCGCGATCTACCGCCAGCGGAAGGAGCGGACCAAGGTCTTCTTCTACGCCAACCTCGCACGGCGCCACGCCGAGGAGATCGGGGAGCCCCGGCTGATCGGCGCGTGCTTCAACGAGGTCGGAAACGCCCTCGCGGCCGACAGCCGTTTCGGCGAGGCGGCCGCCGCGTACCGCTCGGCGCTGGAGTGCACGGCCTCCGAGGCCGGCCTCCTCACGGTGGCCCGCGCGCAGTGGTCCGACAACCTCGGGTACTGCCTGATCGCGGAGGACGAGGTCGCGGAAGGGCTCGCCCTCGTGCACGCGGCGCTCGACGCGCTCGAGAAGGAAAGCGCCCGCGGATTCACCGTCTACCCGCTCCTCGACCTCTGCTTCGGCTACCTCAAACAGGATCGCTACGAGGAGGCCCGCTGGTTCGGCGAAGAAGGCCTCTCGCGCGTCGCGTCCGCCGGCGACCTCGAGGCGGAAAAAAACCTCCTCTATCTTCTCGGCGAGGCCTCCCACCTCTCGGGCGACACCGCCGCGTCGCAGGGCTATTTCGACCGGCTCGCGCGCCTCTATCCGGACTTCCGGAACCTGCGCGCCTACCTCGACGTCTTCGACTTCCGCAACGTGATCAACCTCCGGAGCTGACGTGAAGACCGCCAAGACCGTCCCGTCCCGCGCGTTCGCCTCCCGGTTCCGCGCGGCCCTCCTCGGGCTCGCGGTCCTCGGCTGCGTCGCGGGCACGCGCGCGGACGCCTCCTCGGCGGTCCTCGCGAAGAACGGGACGCTCTACGAGGTGTTCGAGGCGAGCTACGGCCAGGTCGTCAGCGGCGCGAACCCGGCCGACGCCGTCACCCCCGTCGTCGCGCTGCGCCGGACGCCGCCCGGAGAGACGCCGACCGTCGAGGTCGTGGGCGGCAGCTTCAGCTCCCTCATCAAGTTCGGCGAGTCTCTCGAGTTCGACGACTCGACCCGGACGATCTTCGTCGCCTACACGAGCCTCCAGGTCCAGGGATTCATCGCGGAGGTCCACGTTTCGATCTGGCGTGACGGCGGCTGGGCCGACGGCCGCTTCCTTCCGAACACGGGCATGTCCTTCTCCGTGAATCCGCGGATCCTCGTGACGCGCCAGACCTACAACGACTTCGACTCGACCGGCGCCGTCGTCGCGAAGACGCGCTCGATCCTCTCCCTCGTGTGGTGGGAAGAGGGCGCGCTGTCGCAGGCCCGCTACGCCTCCCTGTTCATCGAAGACGGCGCCTTGAACGTCGACCGCGTCGCCGCAATCAACCTCAACGACCTCGCGGGAGCTTCGGGGCCGACGAACAACCAGGGTCTCCCGACCTCCTCGTACATGTATCCCGCGCTCCAGCGCGACGCGGGGACGAACGGCGGCGTCATCGCGTCCTTCGCGAACCTCGCGACGCAGACGCAGACGGTCCTGCACATCGGCTTCCCGGACGATTACACGACGGCCGTCTGGAACGCCTCGGCCAAGACCGCGGCCTCGCGCACGACGCCGATCGGGCGCACCGGCGGCGCCTACCGGATCCCGCTGCAGATCGACCTGCCGTTCATGGTCGTGGTCGGCACGATCGTCTCGCCCTCCGACGTGCCCACGTACTGGTGGTCGCAGAACGGCGCCCTGAGCTACCTGTCCGGCGACGACGCGTCCCTCGCGCAGGCGCCGCAGGCGATCCCGCTCCGGCCGGACTTCCAGCTCGACAGCGCGCTGTCGGCCGTGAAGTCCATGACCGACAAGCAGTAGTCAGAGCCCCGACGGAAGGTTCGCGCGCGGGTCGCGCCCGTAGAGCGTGGAGAACTTCTCCGCGAGATCGCGCCCTTCGGCCGTGACGTGCTCGGGCATCGCGATCGTGACGCGGTAGTAGTGGTCGCCGTCCGCGCCGCGCCCGCTTCTCACGCCGAACCCCTTGAGGCGGAACCGCTGGCCGGCCGCGGTCCCCGGCGGGATCTTCGCGCGCACGGGGCCGTGGATCGTCGGGACGTCGATCTCGGCGCCGAGGTACGCCTCGGGGACCGTCATCGGAACTTCCGTCAGGATGTCGTCGCCTTCTCTCCCGAAGTACGGGTGAGGCTCGACCGTGAGCGCGACGTAGAGGTCGCCCTCCTCCGTGCGGCCCTTGCCGGGCACGCGCACCTTGGATCCGGTCGAGACGCCCGCCGGGATGCGGATCGTGATCTTCTCGTTCGTGACGACCTCGCCGAGGCCGCGGCAGACGGGGCAGGGAGCGCCGCCCGCGCGGCCCGAGCCGCCGCAGCGCGCGCAGCGCCGCGGGAGGCGCGCGCGGAACGACACCGTCCCGCCCAGAACGGCCTCGCGGAAAGGCACGGTGAGCTGTGCGGCCGCGTCGTCGTCCTCCTCGGCCACGCCTCGCGGGCCGACGCCCGGCGCCCCGCCGGAAAAGAGGTCGGAGAAGAGGTCGCCGAAGTCGCCGGTCCAGTGGAAGCCGCCGCCGGGGCCGCCGCCCTGAGAAGCGCCTCCGAAGGGCGAGCCGCCCGCGCGCGGGCCGCCGCGGGGCGCGCCGCCGCCCGGCGGCCACGCGCCCGGCTCGGGAGGCTCGCCGGTGTCGCCCGTCAGGTCGTAGTGCTTGCGCCGTTTGGCGTCCTTGAGAACCTCGTACGCGGATGCGATCTCCTGGAACTTTTTCTTCGCGGACGAGTCGCCCGGGTTCACGTCGGGGTGGTACTTGCGGGCGAGCCGCCGGTAGGCCTTCTTGATCTCGGCGTCCGAGGCGCCGCGCGCAACTCCGAGCGCCGAGTACAGGTCGCGTGTTGCCATCGCTGCGTCACGATACCCCGAGACGCGGGCCGCCGGTACGTCCCGGGCGCCCGGCGGCGACGCGGTACGATGGTGCAGGAAATTCGAGGCGCCGCGTGAAGATCCTCCAGCATCGAGACGTGCTCTCCGTCGTCCTCGCGGGCGGCATGGGCGAAAGGCTCTTCCCGCTCACGCGGGACCGGGCCAAGCCGGCCGTTCCGTTCGGCGGGCGCTACCGCATCATCGACTTCGTCCTCAACAACTTCGTGAACTCCGGCCTCACGAAGGTCAAGGTGCTCACGCAGTTCAAGTCGAACTCGCTCATCGAGCACATCATCCGCACCTGGCGCCTCACGTTCGACATCGGACAGTTCGTCGATCCCGTCCCCGCGCAGATGCGCCGCGGCCCGCACTGGTTCCGCGGCACCGCGGACGCCGTCTACCAGAACCTCGACCTCGTGTTCGACGAGGAGCCCTCGCACGTGTGCGTGTTCGGCGGCGACCACATCTACGTGATGGACATCAACCCGATGCTCGCGTACCACGAGGAGGGCGGCCACGACCTCACGATCGCCGCGTTCCCGGTGCCGCTCAAGGAAGCCTCGCGCTTCGGGATCCTCGAGGTCGCCGACGACGGGCGGATCGTCGGGTTCGAGGAGAAGCCGAAGGAGCCGCGCCCGATCCCGGGGCAGCCGGACCTCGCGCTCGCGTCCATGGGCAACTACGTCTTCAAGGCGAGCGTCCTCATCGAGGCGCTCGAGCACGACGCGCTGCAGGACACGACGCACGACTTCGGCAAGAACCTGATCCCGTCCCTCCTGAAGGGCGGCGCGCGCCTCTACGCGTACGACTTCTCCCTGAACCGCGTCCCGGGCAACGAGGACCTCGCGCCGTACTGGCGGGACGTCGGGACCGTCGACTCGTACTGGGACGCGTCGATGGACCTCATCTCCGTCACCCCGCCGCTCAACCTCTACAACCAGAAGTGGCAGATCAAGAGCCACTCCCCGCAGCTGCCCCCGGCGAAATTCGTCTTCGCGGACGCCGTCTCGCAGCGCATCGGGCTCGCGACGGACTCGATGGTCGCGTCGGGCTGCATCATCTCCGGCGGCACGATCCACCGGTCGATCCTCTTCCCGCGCGTGAGGATCAACTCCTTCTCGCACGTCGAGGAATGCGTTCTGATGGACGGCGTGGACGTCGGGCGGCATGCGCGGCTCAAGAAGGTCATCGTGGACAAGGGCGTCAAGATCCCGCAGGGGATGGAGATCGGTTACGACATCGAGGAGGACCGGAAGCGCTTCCACGTCTCCGACGGAGGCGTCGTCGTCCTGCCGAAGGGCGCGGTCCTCACCGATCCCGTTCCGGATCCCGCCTGAGCCCGGACCGCATTCCCGGTTGCCTCGGCCGCGCTGACCGTATAAAGTTCGGGTTCCAGACCCAAGAGCCGAATTTTATATGGACGACATCGATCGCCGGATCCTCGACATCCTCCAAAGGGACGCGAAGATCTCGCAGGCCCGGATCGCCGAAACCGTGGGCCTCACGACGCCCTCGGTGAACGAGCGCATCAAGAAGCTCGAAACGAAGGGCTTCATCCGGCGCTTCACGGCTCTTCTCGACCCGCTGCTCGTCGGGATGCCGCTCGTGGCACACGTGGACGTCCTTCTGGAGCACCCGCGCTTCGAGAGGCCGTTTCTCGAGGAAATCGAGAATCTCCTCGACGTCCAGGAGTGCTACGCGATCTCGGGCGAATTCGGCTATCGGCTCAAGATCCGCGCCCGCGACGTCGAGCACTTCGAGCGGATCCTGCGCGAGAAGCTCCAGACGCTGCGCGGCGTCGTGCGGACCCGCGTGGAGCTCTCCCTCTCGATCAAGAAAGACTCGACGCTCCTGCCCCTGGCCGACGGCGTCTGAGAGCGCGTCAAATCCTCCGTGTGCCGCCCGTGTCGATTTCGCACCAAATCGTCCCCTGAAAGGCGCGCTTCGGAGTGTCGGGCCGAAATGTCATTACGCCGTGCGTAGCGTCTAACTGTTGCGGGGACGACCCTTAGAAACAAATTACGGAAGATGTAAACCCGAGGCATCGCGCTTGCGTATACATGGACAGGAGATCGAAACGGGCATTCGATGCAAAGTCAAATGAATACGACGGTCTTCACATCCTTCCTTTTTCCCGCCGGCCGCCAGGCTGACGGGCCCTCCAAATTCTCTTCCCTCCACACAGAATCCCTCAGTTAGACCATCCCACCGCCGCAATCCCCGCCCGACCGCAAGGTCGGGTGGGAGCCCACCGTTCATTCGGGGCTAGAAGTGGTACGCGAGAGAGCCGCCCAGCGTGATCGGCTTGTGGTTCGCGTCGGTCCGTAGAAGGTAGCCCGCGGCCTCGAGGCGGAGATCCCAGCGCGTCGCGACGTGGAAGGTCGTGATCAGCCCGCCGTGCCAGCCGATCACCGTCTCCTTCACGTCCGTCGAGGTCTGGTCGCCCGTGACCGGATTCGGGCTCAGCCCGTAGACGCCCACGCCTGCAAAGAGCCCCGCGTCCCACCACGCCTCGCGGAAGAGGTAGCCCACCGACGCGAGACCCGCGTTCACGCGGACGTCGGGCGCCGACGTCGGCGCCCCGAACGGCGGGACGACCGGCGTGCCCGGGAGCCTGAAGTTCATGTACCGCAGCTGAAAAAACACGCCCTCCTCGAGAACGACCTCGCCGAAGACGTGGTATCCGCCGCTCGAGAACGACTTGACGTCCGAGGCGGTGCCGGTGTCCGTGACCCACTCTCCTCCCGCGCCCACCGCGAACGGGAAGCTCATCGAGCGCGGAGGCCCGATCTGGGCCCGCGCGGAGAACGCGGCTGAGAGGAGGACGAGGCAGGCGGCGAAGCGAAGCAAGAGGGAGCGCATCGGGTTCGAGAATACGTCAGTTGCGGCGGTGCCATGAGTCATATCGTTCATACGATCGCGGCGTGACGCTCGTCTAGAATCCGCGGCGTGCCCGGTCCGGAGCCGCTTCGCTTTCTCCCCGGCGCGCCTGCAATCGCCTCCCTCCTCGCGTTGCTCGTGCCCTCCCGATGCGCCGTGTGCGACGAGCCGCGGCTCGAGACCGGCGGCGGGGGCGTTTGTCCCGCGTGCTGGGCCGCTCTGCCCCGGCTCGCCCCGGACGCCGCGTGCCCGCGCTGCGCGCTGCCCGGCGACGGCGCTCCGTGCGCCGCGTGCCGGCGCGAGCCGCCGCCCGTCGCGATGAGCGCCGCCTTCGGTCTCTACGCGGGCGGCCTGAAGACGCTGCTCCACGCCTTCAAATTTCACGGCTGGGACCTCCTCGCGGCGCCTTGCGGCGCCCGTCTCGCCGACGCGGCCCGGGCCGCGGACCTCGCCGAGGGCGCCGACGCTCTCGTTCCGGTGCCCTCGACACGCCGCCGCAACCGCTCGCGCGGCTACGATCCCGCCGCCCTCCTCGCGGAGTCCGCGGCGCGGAGCCTGCGCCTTCCCGCGCGCAGCCTCCTCGCGCGCACGCGGGACACGCGGCCGCAGTCCGAGCTGCCCGCCGCGAGCCGGCGCGCGAACGTCGACGGAGCGTTCGCCGCGTCGGAGTCCGCCCGGGGCCGCGTCCTCGTGCTCGTGGACGACGTCGCGACCACGGGAGCCACCCTGTTTTCCGCCGCCGACGCGCTGGCGCGCGCGGGCGCCAAAGAGATCCGCGGGCTCGTCCTCGCCCGCACGCCGGAGCCGGAGCCTTCATGACCTCACTCTTCGACCGTCTCGTCGTCAGCTCGCTCCCGCTCGTCCCGAAGGCGATCGTGAAGCAGATCGCCTCGCGCTACGTCGCGGGCGAAACGCTCGAGTCCGCCCTCGACACGATGCGGAGCCTCGCCGCCGAAGGCGCCATGGGAACCATGGACGTCCTCGGCGAAAGCGTCACGCATCGCGACCAGACCGTCGCGACGCGCGACATGTACCTGAAGACGATCGACGCGATCGCCGCCTCGGGCCTGCCCGCGAACATCTCCGTCAAGCCGACCGCCGTCGGACTCGCGATCGACCCCGGGCTCGCGCTCGAGAACTGCACGGCGATCTGTCTGCGGGCGCAGGAGCACGGGATGTTCGTGCGGCTCGACATGGAGGACAGCCCGTACACGGAATCCACCGTGAGGCTCGTCCTCGCGCTCAAGGAGCGTTTCGACGTCGGCGCCGTCCTGCAGGCCTACCTCAAGCGCAGTCTCGACGACCTCTCACGGCTCCTCGAGAAGAAGGTGAACGTCCGCGTCTGCAAGGGCATCTACGTCGAGCCACCCACGATCGCCTGGAAGGACCGCCAGACGATCATCCGCAACTACTCGGCTCTCGTGGACAAGCAGCTCTCCGGCGGCGCGTGCGTCGCGATTGCGACGCACGACGAGGCCTGCGTCCAGCTCGCTCTCGCGACGATCGACCGCCTCCGGATCCCGAAGGACCGCTACGAGTTCCAGATGCTCCTCGGCGTGGACCCGGTCCTCCGCAAGAGCCTCATCGCCGCCGGCCACCGGCTGCGCGTCTACGTCCCGTACGGGCGGGACTGGTACGCCTATTCGACGCGGCGGCTCAAGGAGAACCCCGCGATCGCCCGGCACGTCCTGAGGTCCCTGGCGGGCCTCGGGCCGGCCTCCGCGTGATTACGGAGACTCCGTCCCAAATCCGTTGACGCCGCGCAGAAAAAGGGCGGAAGATACCCGGGCCGGAAGATCCGTGCCGCGAACTCTCTTCGCCTCCGCCGCCCTTCTCGCCGGCCTCGCGGCCGTAGCGTTGCCGGGGCGCGCGGCCGTCGCGGCGCAGCCCGCCGCGATCTCCGCCGCCGTCGTGGCTCCTCTTTCGGGAATCGTGCGGGCCGACGGCCGTCCGATGCCCGGCGCCTCACTCATCATTCGCGGCGTGACGGCCGGCGGGGCCACGTTCATGCGCCTCATCAAGAGCGAGTCCGACGGGACGTTCGTGATCCCGAACGCCGCCGAGGGGCTCTACACGGTCCTGTCGGTCGTGCCCGGGTTCCGGCCCGCCGTCGCTCGCCTCTTCCACCGGCCGGCCGCGACAGACGGCGCGCTTTCCTTCATGCGGATCGATCTCGAGCGGCCGACGGGCGTCCTGCCCGAGACGCCGGACGGCGCGCTGGACGCTTGGAGCGCCCGGGCGGTCTCCGCGGGGGACGTCCTGCGCGACGTTCCCGCGATCCTCGCGGCGCTCGACGCGACGCCCGCTCCCGCGGCGCCGTCCGCCGTCCTCGCCTCCTCGCGCGACGCGCGCGTCGCACTGCCGCTCCACGCCGCCGTCACGACGACCGCAGGGTTCGGGGCGCTCGGCACCTCCTCGCTGTCGCGGACGCAGGTCGACGTCTCGGGTGCCCTCGGCCCCGGCGTGCACTGGGGAGCGTCCGGACAGTACGCGCGCCTCGCGGACCTGTCGGGCGACAAGACGGGCGACGCCTCGCGCATCGCGCTGGATCTCAGCGCCGGAGCCTCCCAGACCGTCCACATCTCGACGCGCCAGCAGAGCCTGCTCGCCGACGTCGACCCGGCCCGCTACTCGGCCCACGCGCTCGACTGGAGCGGATCGGTCTCGGCGAACGCCCAGGCCTCCGTCTCTGCGCGCGTCGTCACGCAGTCCAATCTCCTCGCGACCGGCCCGGCGGCGGACCTGTTCGCGCGCAACTCCGACGCGGTGGACGTGACGGCCCGCTACCAGACCGACTTCGGGGCGTCGGGCTACGGGCGCGTGGCCGTCGGATACCGTTCGACGACCGCCGACTACGCGAGCGCCGCCGTCCCCGTCGAGCATGAGACGCGCGTGGGCGGCATCGCGGGCCTGCGCGTGGCCGAGCTCCTCGTCGTCGAGGGAGGCGCGTCGGGCGACACTTCGGTTTACGGCCGCGGCCTCACTCCCGAGGTCACCGTCGCAGTCCGCACGGCCGACGGCTGGCGCGTGTACGGTTTCGCGTCCCGCCGCTTCGAGCGCCTCGTGGCCGGCTTCGTGCGGCCCGGCGAGGCCGGCACCGACGAGGCGGACCTGACCCGCCGCTCGCGTTCCCTCTATCGCGCGGGCGCGGGGTGGCAGAACCAGGAGGGCGAAGGGGTCTCCGTCGACGTGTCGCGCCGCGAGCTCACCGGCACGTACCGGCTCCTCTTCGACGCCGACTTCCTCGACCGGCTCGACTCGCTCTACTTCTTCCCGAACGACGTCGCCACGGACGCGGCCCTGACGGTGTCGGCCCGTCTCGGGCAGGCATTCGACGGGCGCATCGCCGTGCGTGGCGGGATGCTCTCCGGCTCGCGGGACGGCGTCATCGCCTCGGACGAGGCGAGCTGGGGCTCCGCGCAGGCCGCGCTTCGCCTGCGCGCGACGGACACCTCGATCGGCATGGGCTACCGCTCGGTCACGCAGGCGCTGCTCCGGTCGGGCACGACGCTCCGCAACGACATCGAGTCCATGGACGTCACGCTCGCGCAGGGTCTGCCGATCCGCGCCCTCAGGACGATCGGGAGCGACTGTCGTGCCCTGTTCTCCGTCGAGCTCGGCAAGCGCCGCCAGGGCGAAGACGAGGAAAAGACCGATCGGCGTCTCGCGGGTGGTCTGGCCCTGTCGTTCTGACTCCATTCCACCATAGTTTCGTTCAAGAATCCGTTTTCGAGCCCGTGGCTCGAGCGGTTGCAATTCTGTAAACACCAGAAAAAGAAAGGTTTTCGGCGATTCAAAGTACCGGATCGCTGGCATTTTCCTTGCTGTAAATCTGTGCGATGGAATCGACCGGCTCAACAGGTCGCGCTCTGGCGCGCGCCGGGTTGGTGTCGCTGCTCTTTGCGAGTCTGATTCCATCGGCCCTCTGCCTCGTGCGAAAGGGCGAGGCCGTCGGCCGCGCCGACGTCCTCGTCGCGCCGGAGGGAGACGGCGTGCGCGTCCAGCGCGTCGGCCCCTCCGCGGCCGCCTCGGGACTCGTGCCCGGCGACTTCCTGCTCCTCGTGGACGGGGCGGGCGCCCGCGAGGTCCTCGATCCCGCCGGGCTCTTCGCGGACCGGGCGGCTGACGTCGTCCTCCTGCGCGGCGGCGTCATGCGGCGCCTCCGGACGGCGCCCGTGCCCGCTCCGTGGGACCTCCGGTACCTGTTCCTGTTCGCCGTGGGCGCCGCGTTCCTTGCGTCCGCGCTCGCGGCGTTGCGCCCGGCGCGTCCGTCGCGGGACTCGCTCCTCTTCGCGGCGTTCGCGATCTCGGTCGGCCTCGTCCTCACGCTGACGCCCGCTCCGCCTCTCGACGGGTTCTACCGCCTCTCGGTTCTCGCGGAGGACGCGGCCCGCGCCCTCTTCCCGGCGTTCCTCCTCGCGCTCGTCCTCACGTTCCCGCGCCGGGCCCGCCGCGTGCCCCCGTGGCTCCCGTTCGTCCCGGCAGCCGCGCTGCTCCTCGCGACGGCCCGCGTCTACTTCGGCGCCGCCGCCGATGCGCGCTCCGCCGTCGCGGCGCTCGACCGCGCGCAGATCGTGTGGATGGCCGCCGGCGCGGCGCTCGCCGCCGTGCGTCTCGTCGTCGTCTCGCGCCGCCCGACCGATCTCCTCACGGAGAAGCAGGTCCGCTTCCTCCTTCTCGGCACCGCGGTCGGCCTGCTCCCCGTCGTCGTCCTGAACCTCGTTCCGGGCCTGCTCGGCGGGTCGATCCCGATTCTCTCGACGCTCGCGCTCCTCCCGCTCGCGCTCGTGCCCGCCGCGTTCCTCGCGGCGTTGACGCGCTACCGGCTCTGGGACGTGGAGGTCATCGGGCGCGAGGCGGCGTCCGTCGCGGGAGCGCTCCTCGTCGGCGCCGGTTTCTTCACGCTCGCCGAGGTGCTCCTCTCCCATCCTCTCGCGGTCGCCGTCCCGCACGCCCGCGGCGCGCTGCAGACGTCCGCCGGCTTCCTGATGGCGCTGAGCTTCGTCCCCGTCCGCCGCGGCCTCTCGGCGGCGTTCCTGCGCCTCCAGTACGGCGACGCCGTGCGTGACCGCGACGGCCTCCTCGCGCTCGTACGCGAGCTGCCCTCGCCGCGCCCGCTCGGCGAGCTCACGAACCTCCTCGTCTCTCGCGTCACGCGGGGCCTCGGCGTGCCGCGCGCCGCGCTGCTGGGCGTCTCCGGCGGCGCGGCGGACGGCGCCGCCGTGGACGGGGCCGGCGACCTCCCGCTCGCGGAGCTCCCCGCCGCGGCGCGGCTGAAGACGACGAGGCTCTCGCGCCAGGACTTCGCCGAGCGGCCGACGCCCGCGGTCGCGCGGCTCCGGAGGGCCGGCTTCCGGACGCTCGCGCCCCTCACGGTGAGCGGCCGGCTCCTCGCGCTCTTCGCGGTCGCGGACCGCGCGGGCCGCGTCCCCCTCTCGGCCGACGACACCGAGCTCCTCGAGACGGTTCTCGCGCCGGCGGCGCTCGCCCTCGACCACGCGCGCCTCTTCGACGAGCTCCGGACGCAGGCCGAGCGCTACCGGAGCCTCCAGGAGTTCCACGAGAACGTCGTCGCGGGCTCGGCGGCCGCGATCGCGGCGACGAACGCCGACGGACTCTTCACGTCCGTCAACCCGGCGTTCGCGGCCCTCCTCGGGCGGAGCGCGGCCTCGCTCCTCGGGGCGCGCGCCGCGGACGTCCTCCCGCCCGCGCTCACGTCGCCGGACCCGCCCGCGCGCGTCGAGGCCGACCTCGGCTCGGGCGTGCGCGTCCTGAACGTGGCCGTGTCCGCCTTCCCCGGAGCGCCCGCGGGATCGAACGCGCGCGTCCTCGTCCTCGTCGACGCGACGGAGCACGCGCGGCTCGAGAAGGCCCTCGCGGACCGCGAACGCCTGACGGCGCTCGGAACGCTCTCGGCGGGCGTCGCCCACGAGGTGAACACGCCGCTCGCGGGCGTCGCGGGCTTCGCCCGCCTCCTTCTCGACGAGACGGAGGGCGACGACCCGCGCCGGCCCCTCGTCGAGAAGATCGAGCGTCAGGCCTTCCGCGCCTCGCGCCTCGTCGGCAGCCTCCTCGACCTCGCCCGCGGGCGCCCGCGCGAGATCACGCCCCTCGACCCCTGCGACGTCGCGCGGGAGGCGCTGCGCGCGCTCGAAGACGAGGGTGCCGCGCGCGGCGCCCTCGTGCGCCTCGCTCCCGCCGGGCACGTGCCCGCCGTCGCGGGCCACCGGGACGCGCTCGTGCAAGTGCTCGTGAACCTCGTCAAGAACGGGATCGAGGCGGCCACGGCGCCGGGATCCGCGCGGCCCGCGCCGGCCGAGGTCGTCCTCGCCGTGTCGACCTGCGAAGGGAGCGTGAGGTTCGACGTGACGGACAACGGCCCGGGCCTCGCATCCGCGGACGCCTCGCGCGTTTTCGAGCCGTTCTTCTCGACGAAGACGGCGCAGGGCGGGACGGGCCTCGGACTCTCGATGGCGCGGGATATCATTCGCGCTCACGGCGGCACGCTGACGGCGACGTCCGGGGCGCCCGGCGCCCGCTTCACCGTCACGCTTCCCGCCGCGAGCTGAAATCATGGCCACCGTCCTCATCCTCGACGACGAGCCCGTGATCCGCGAGGTGCTCGGCGCGGTCCTCGCGAAGGCGGGGCACGCGACGCGCGAGGCCGCGACGGCCGCCGAGGGGCTCGCGCGCCTCGAGAAGGAGCCGATCGACCTCCTGCTCCTCGATCTCATGCTGCCGGACAGGCCCGGCCTCGAGGTCCTCGTCGACGTCCGGGCGCGCCACCCCGAGATTCCCATCGTCGTCGTGACGGCCTACTCCTCGGTCGAGAGCGCGATCGCCGCGATGCGCGAAGGGGCGTTCCACTACATCCCGAAGCCGTTCCGCAACGAGGAGGTCGTCCACGTCGTCAGGCAGGCGCTCGAGAAGCGCCGCCTCGTCGCCGAGAATCGCGCGCTGCGCGCGAAGCTCGATCCGCCCGGCAGCTTCCGCGAGCTCGTCGGCCGCTCGGCCGCGATGGAGCGCGTCTTCGAGACGGTCCGCCAGGCGGCGGCGGCCCGCTCGACGGTCCTCATCACGGGCGAGAGCGGGACCGGCAAGGAGCTCGTCGCGAAAGCCCTCCACCGGCTTTCGCCGCGGGCCGCCGGGGCGTTCATCACGGTGCACTCCGGGGCGCTCCCGTCCGACCTCCTGGAGTCGAACCTCTTCGGCCACGTCCGCGGGTCGTTCACGGGCGCCGTCGCCGACAAGAAGGGGCTCTTCAAGGCCGCCGACGGCGGCACGATCTTCTTCGACGAGATCGGGACGGTGCCGCTCGAGACGCAGGCGAAGCTCCTGCGCGTCCTGCAGGAGCGGGAGTTCACGCCCGTCGGCGCCGTCGAGCCCCTCCACGCCGACGTGCGCGTGATCGCGGCGACGAACGCAGACCTCGCGAAGTTCGTCGCGGAAGGCCGCTTCCGCGAGGACCTCTTCTACCGGCTCTGCGTCATCACCGTGAACCTGCCGCCGCTCCGGGAGCGCAAGGACGACGTCCCGCTCCTCGTCGAAACGCTCCTCGCGCGGGCCGCGGCCGAGAACGGGCGCCCCGTGCCGTCCGTGACGCCGGCCGCGATGAAGGCCCTCCTCGACCACGACTGGCCCGGCAACGTCCGCGAGCTCGAAAACGTCCTCGAGCGCGCGCTCGTCCTCGGCCACGGCGTGATCGATCTCGACCAGCTCCCGGACGCCGTGCGCCGGTCCGTCCCGCGCGCGGCCGCATTCCCGGCCGACGGCCTGAACTTCAAGGACGCGGTCGGCGCTTACGAGCGCGCGCTCCTCGCGGCGGCCCTCGGCCGCGCGAACGGCGTCCAGAAGCGCGCCGCCGAGCTCCTCGGCCTCAAGCCGACGACGCTCAACGAGATGCTCAAGCGGTACGGGATGCTTCCGCGCGACGCGAAGGAAGCCGAGCCCGAGACCGCTAGCCGCGCCTGAGGAGGACGAGCGTCCGGTCGTCCCCGAACGGCGTCCCGCCCGTGAAGGCGAGAAGCGCCGCCGTGAGCTCGAGCTCGAGCTCCGGCAGCGGCTTCGAACGCAGGGCCTTGAGCGTCGCGACGAGCCGGTCCGTCGAGAACTCCTCGTCCTCGGCGTTCGCCGCCTCGGTGACGCCGTCCGTGTAGAGGGCGAGCAGGTCGCCGGGCTGCATCGTGAAGACCCCCGACGCGTACGTCTTGCCCGGGAACAGGCCGAGCGGCGGGCCGTGGGCGCCGAGCATTTCGACGTCGCCTCCCGCCCGGACGAGGATTCCGGGATTGTGTCCGGCGTTCGTGTAGACGACGGCGCCGGATTCCGGGTCGTAGAGCGCGAGGAAGAACGTGATGAACTTCTCCGGGCTCGTCCGCCGGTAGACGAGGTCGTTCAGGCGCGAGCAGAGCTTGTCGGGCGGGAAGTTCTCGCCGGCCCAGACCTGGAACGCGGACTGGACGGACGCGGCGAGGAGGGACGCCCCCATCCCCTTGCCGCAGACGTCCGCGACGACGACGTCGAGCGTCCGGTCGCCGCGCTCGTAAAAGTCGTAGTAGTCGCCCGAGACCGTCCGCGAAGGGATCGTGCGCCCGAGGATCTCCGTCCGGGCGAGCACGGGCTCGGCCTCCGGGAGCATCCGGCGCTGGATGTCCCACGCGAGCGCCATCTCGCGCTCGATGCGCTGGCGCGAGGCGTTGCTCTCCTGCAGCCGCAGGTTCTGGATCTTGATCGCCGACGTGTTCGCGAGCGACGTGAGGAGCCGGAGGTCCTCCTCGCTGAAGCTCTTCCGGCCGAGGCGGACCTCGAGGTAGATGAGGCCGATGACCTTGTCCTCGACGAAGAGCGGAGCCGCCATGCACGACGTGATCCCCTGGATCCGGATGGACTCGGCGGCGCCGAGGCCGGCGTCCGTCGCGGCGTCGATCAGGAGGACGCCGTTCTTCTTGTCCACGACCGACTGGATGAGCGTCTTGCTGAGCCGGATGTCCGACGGGTCGACGCCGGGGGCGTACTTGACCTTCTCGGCCTTGAGCTCGCCCGACTCGTCCGCGAGCATCAGGAGGCCGCGGTCGGGCTGGAGGAACGTGAACGTCTTCTCGAGGATGAGCTCGAGGAGCTTCTGGAGCGGGATCTCGCCGAGGAGCTCGACGGAGATCTCGTTGAGCATCCGGAGCGAGGCGTTCAGGCGCGCGAGCTCCTCGGCCCCGACGCGTGCGTCGGTGGCCTGCCGGTGCGGCCGGAGGAGGTCCTTGGACGACTGGAGGAACGTCGTCTTCCGCGACGTCTCCTCGAGGCCTTCGATCACGACGCGCGTCGTCGACTCCTCGAGGATGTCGACGAGCGTCTCGCCGAGCTGGATGCGGTCGCCCGCCGCGAGGACCGTGGGGTCGGCGATGCGCGCGCCGTTCAGCGAGGTCCCGTTGCGCGATCCGAGGTCGACGAGGCGGACATCCGTGTCTCCGACCTCGAGCCGCGCGTGGACGCGGGAGAGCGTGCGGTCCGCGAGCGGGACGTCGTTCGTCGAGGAGCGCCCGAGGGTGAGAACGGGCCGGTCGAGGCGGATGCGGCGCGCCGGCTCGCCGGGCACCCGCACGTTCAGGATGAGCACGCGGGGAGTGTAACCGGCTTCCGGGCCCGGGACGCCGCGGAACCCGACGTGTTATCCTCCCCGGTTCCGGTTCGGCTCACGACGCGGCCGGCCGACGAAAGGGTCGCCCCATGAAGGAAAAAATTCACCCCGACTACCACGAGGTCGACGTCCACTGCGCGTGCGGAACCACGTGGAAGACGAAGAGCACGAACAAGGAGCTCCGGCTCGAGATCTGCTCGAACTGTCACCCGTTCTTCACGGGCAAGAGCAAGCTCGTCGACACCGCGGGCCGCGTCGAGCGCTTCCAGAAGCGCTACGCGAACGTCCCGAAGGCCGCCTCGAAGGCGAAGGCCCCCGCGACCCCGGCCTGAGCCGGTGACCGGCGCGGCTCCGCCGCGCGCCGCCCCCTCCCGCCATGTTCCAGAAGCTCGACGACATCGAACGGCGGTACGCGGACCTCGAAGCCCGCGCCGCCTCGCCCGACGTGCTCGCAGACCACGCGCTTGCGACGAAGACCGCCCGTGCGATGCGCGAGATCGCTCCCGTCGTCGAGAAGAACCGCGAACGCAAGCGCATCGAGGCCGAGCTCGCGGGCGCCCGCGAGCTCCTCGACACGCTGCCGCCCTCCGACGAGCTGCGCCCCGTCGCCCAGGCCGAGTTCGAGGAGCTGAGCGCGCGGCGCGCCGCCGTCGACGAGGAGCTCCGGCTCCTCCTTCTCCCGAAGGACCCGAACGACGGCAAGAACGTCGTCCTCGAGATCCGCGCCGGGACGGGCGGCGACGAGGCCGCGCTCTTCGCCGAGGAGCTCTTCCGGATGTACGTCCGGTACGCCGAGGGCCGCGGCTGGAAGGTCGAGGTCATCGACCGGAGCGACTCCGGCGGCGTCGGCGGCCTGAAGGACGTCCAGGCGATCGTCGAGGGCGAGGGGGCGTACTCGCGTCTGAAGTACGAGGGCGGCGTCCACCGCGTCCAGCGCGTCCCGGCGACCGAGTCGGCGGGGCGGATCCATACCTCCGCGGCGACCGTGGCCGTGCTGCCCGAGGCCGAGGACGTCGACGTCGTCGTCGCCGACAAGGACGTGCGTGTCGACCTCTTCTGCGCGTCCGGCCCCGGCGGGCAGGGCGTCAACACGACGTACTCCGCCGTGCGGCTCACGCACCTGCCGACCGGCGTCGTCGTCCAGTGCCAGGACGAGCGCTCGCAGATCAAGAACAAGGCGAAGGCGATGCGCGTCCTCAAGGCGCGCCTCTTCGAGGCCGAACGCGAGCGGAAGGAGGCCGCCTACGCGGCCGACCGCAAGAAGATGGTCGGCTCGGGCGACCGGTCCGAGAAGATCCGGACGTACAACTTCCCGCAGAGTCGCGTGACGGACCACCGGATCGGGTTCACGTCGCACCGGCTCGCGGACATCATGGATGGCCGCCTCGACGAGCTCGTGGATCCGCTCGTCGCGCACTTCCAGGCCGAGAAGCTCAAGCAGGAGCTCGCGAAGGCCTGAGGACCGAAGAGAAAGAGAAAGACTTCTTAGAAGGTGAATACAGAGAGAGGCGGCGCGCAGCCGCCCCTCTCGCCTCGGACGCGGCTACTTCTTTTTCGTGTCCTTCGTCTTCGCGGCGCTCTTCGACTCGACGGAAACGGCGTTCATCTTGTAGTGGATCGTGACCTTGTCCCCGACCTTCACGTCGGCGGCGCCCTTCGTGTCGGCGGCGATCCCGATCTGGAAGCGCTCCTTGCCCTTCATGACCGTGATCGTGTCGGCGGTCTTCTCCTTGACCTCGCCCGTGACCTGGAAGTCGTCGAGGGCGAACGCCGCCGAGGAGAAGAGCAGGAAGGCGGCCGGAGCGAGGATGCGGAAGAGGTTCTTCTTCATGGAGTCTCCTTCTTTCTGTATGGCCCATCGGGCCGGATGGACGACGGCGGAATTATGCGCCGGACGGCGTCTCAGGCGCGCGTGCGGTCGAGAACGTAAGCGGGCGAGCCGCCCGCGTCTGGGGCAACGCGGGTGACGACGTAACCGGCCGAAAAAAGCGCCTGCGCAAGCGCCCCGAACCGGCGGCGGGCGCGGCGCGTCCCGGCGCGGTCCGTCCGGTAGATCCGCGGCGCGCCCGCGGGGAACGGGAGAAGGACCCGCGGGGCGTCCGGCAGCGCGCGCGAGTCCTTCACGGCGGGCAGGCCGGCGACGTCGAGGGGCGGCGTCCGCTCCCCCGCGGCCGCGCGGACGACCCCGGGCGCGTCCAGCCGCCACGACAGCTCGAACCGGTCCGTCGGCACGCCCGCGTACATCCCCCCGAGAGAGCCGTAGAGGTTCGGGAGGAACGTCCGGACGGTCCCCCCGAGTCGCTCGAGGTTCAGCGTCGCGTTCCGGAGGAGGAACGGGTCGTACATCCACGTCACGAGGCGGATCCCGCGCTCGAGGCACCACTCCCGCTGGTAGAGCTTGAGGACGACGGAGAGGCCCATGCCCTGCGCCTCCGGAAGGACGGCGAGGAGGTGCGAGTACTGGCAGGCCTCGCCGACGTTCGTGCGCGGGAAGCCGTGGACGAAGCCGACCATCTTCCGGCCGAGGAACGCACCGGCCGTGAGGCCGCCGGCGTGCGTCGCGGCGACGAGGTCGCTCGCGGGCGAGACGGCGCGCTCGGAGAAGCCCCACGCGGCTTTCGAGATGTGCGTGGTCTCGATGAACTCCTCCGGGGTCTCGAGCTCGCGGACGACGAGAACGTCCTTCCGCCCGCTCACGGAAGGGCGTCCTCGAGGAGACTCGCGACGAGCGCCGCCCGGCGCGGCAGGTCGTCGACGAGGAGGTGCTCGGTGCGGGCGTGCGCGCCGCCGCCGGCGGGCCCGAGCCCGTCGAGTGTCGGGACGCCGGCTGCCGCCGTGAGGTTTCCGTCCGAGCCGCCGCCCACGCGGGCCGCCGCGAGCTCGAAGCCGAGCGCCTGCGCGAGGGCTGCCGCCCGCCGGTAGAGGGAGAGCGAGGCCTCCGTCGGCTCCATGGGCGGCCGGTTGGCGCCGCCGTCGATCTCGAGCGACACGCGGGGGTCCGCGGGCCGGTAAGCGCGCAGGCCGGCCATCAGGCGGTCCGACTCCGCCCGCGTCCAGACGCGGAAATCGACCGTCAGCTCCGCGCGCTCCGGGACGACGTTCGTGACCTTCCCCGAGGCGGCGACCGTGGGCACGACGGACGTCCCCGCAGGCTTGTCCGCGAGCGCGTCCGCGTAGAGCGCGAAGCGCGCCATCTCGAGAAGAGCCGACGCGCCCTTGTCGGGCTCGAGCCCCGCGTGCGACGCGACGCCGTGGAACCGCACCTTGACGAGGCCCGTCCCCTTGCGCGCGACCTTCGCGGCGCCCTCGTCGCCCGAGGGCTCGAGGACGAGGACGCGGTCGCGGCGAAGGGCTTCCTCCACGAGAAGGCCGCTCGAAGCGCCGCTGCCGATCTCTTCGTCCGGCGTCAGGACGAGGGAGACGCCGCCCGCGGGCTTCACGTCGCCCTTCGCGACAGCCTCGAGGACCGCGACCGCGACGGCGATTCCGCCCTTCATGTCGAAGACGCCCGGACCTCGGGCCACGCCGTTCTCGACTGAGAACGGGATGTCCGCGAGCGTCCCCGCGGGCCAGACGGTGTCGAGGTGCCCGAGGAGGAGCGTGCCGCCGCGCTCGTCCCCGAGACGCACGCGCACGGCGTCGCCGCGGCCCTCGCACGGGACGCACGCGGCCGGGACGCCCGCGCGCGACAGGCGCTCGGCGACCCAGAGCGCGGCCTGCGAGACGCGCGGCGCCTCGTCGGATGGGCTCTCGCGAACGACGAGAGCCTCGACGTCCCCGAGGAGGCGCTCCGTCCTCGCCGAAAAGAGCGCCGAGAGTACGCCCGCCCGGCTCATGCGCGGAGCTCCGAGACGTGCGTCGTGTACCGTCCGAGGACGTCGTGCCGCACGGTGACTCCCGTGCCGGGGCCCTTCGGCACGGGCATGAGCCCGTCCTCGGCCTCGAGCGCCGGCTCCACGACGTCCTCCTCGAAATAGCGGGACGAGGAAGCCGTGTCGCCCGGCTTGCTGAAGCCGGGCAGGCTCGCGATCGCGACGTTGTGCGCGCGCCCGATTCCCGATTCCAGCATTCCGCCGCACCAGACCGGGACGCCCGCCTCGCGCGCGGCATCGTGGATGCGCATGGCCTCGCCGTGGCCGCCGACGCGGCCGACCTTGATGTTGATGACCCTGCAGGCGCCGAGCCGGATCGCGGCCCTCGCGTCGGCTTCCGACCGAATCGACTCGTCGAGGCAGATCGGCGTCTTCAGCGTCTTCGCGAGCTCGGCGTGGGCGACGAGGTCCTCGTGGTGGAGCGGCTGCTCGATGTAGTCGAGGCCGAACGCGTCGAGGGAACGCAGGACGTCCGCATCCGCGAGCGTGTAGGCCGCGTTCGCGTCCACGGTGAGCACGATGTCCGGGAATGCCTCGCGGACGGCGGCGAGGCGTTCCGCGTCGCAGCCCGGCTCGATCTTGAGCTTGATCCTGCGGTAGCCCTGCGCGACGTGCTTCCGCACGTTCTCCACGGCGTCCCGCGCGTTCGGCGAGATGCCGAGCGAGACGCCGACCTCGATCGCCCCGCGCGTCCCCCCGAGGGACTTTCCGAGCGCGACGCCCGCCGCCCGCGCGTGAAGGTCGCGGAGCGCGCACTCGACGGCGGCCTTCGCCATCCGGTTGCCACGCACGCGCCGCGCGGCGGCGTCGAAGGCTGCGGGCGATGCGACGTCCTTGCCGAGGACGAGAGGGAGGAGCCAGGCCGTGAGGATCGGCGCCGCCGTCGAGAGCGTCTCGGGCGAGTAGAGCGGCGCCTCCTCGGCGACGCACTCTCCCCAGCCGGAGAGCCCCTCGCCCCGGAGCTCGAGAAGGAGGAACTTCTTGATGGACGTTTCCCCGAAGGACGTCCGGAACCGGAACTTCAGCGGCATCTCGACGTGGCGGAGGACCGCGGATTCGACGCGCATGGGTCGATTGTCTATCATCGCGATCCCTTCTCAGAGAGGGGATCGCCACGAAAAGTCGCGCCCCGAAGGAGGACCGCATGCCCGGTTTCACGCACCGCTCCCGCATCGCCGCCGTTTTCGCCGCGGCGCTCCTCGGCGTCGCCGCCCTCGCGGGCTGCGGCGGCAAGGACGAGGACGAAGACCGCCCGAAGTCCGCGCGCGCCGCCGGCGCCGCGAAGGACGAATCCGCGGCTCCCGCCGCGTCCTCGGCGGCCTCCGCCCCCGCCGCCGGCGCCATGGGCGCCGCCTCGGTCACCGGCAAGATCGTCTTCGAGGGCCCGATTCCGGCCCCCGAGAAGTACAAGATGACCGCCGACGCGTTCTGCGCGAAGGCGAATCCGGGTGACGTCGCGAGGCAGGACATCGAGATCGGACCCGACCGGGGAATCAAGGACGTTTTCGTCTACGTGAAGTCGGGCATCACGGGCGCGTACCCGCCGCCCGCGACCGCCGCCCTGATCGACCAGAAGGGCTGCACGTACCACCCCCACGTCTTCGGCGTCGTCGCCGGCCAGAACATCGAGATCCTCAACAGCGACCCGACGCTGCACAACATCCACGCGCTGCCGGACAAGAACGAGTCTTTCAATCTCGGGATGCCCGTGCAGGGGATGAAGTACACGAAAAAGTTCGACAAGCCCGAGGTCATGGTCCACATCAAGTGCGACGTCCACGGCTGGATGTCCGCTTACTGCGGCGTCGTCGCGCACCCGTTCTTCGCGGTCACGGCCGCGGACGGCACGTACACGATCAAGAACCTCCCCGCGGGCACGTACACGATCGAGGCGTGGCACGAGAAGTTCGGCACGCAGACGCAGCAGGTGACGGTGGGCGCGACGGACTCGAAGACGGTGCCGTTCACGTTCAAGGCCGGTGCCTGAGGCGTTCCTCAGGGTCGGCACGCGGACGGTCGCGGTCGCCGTCTTCCTGCTCCTGATCGCCGGCGCTCTCGTGACGTCGACCCAGTCCGGGCTCGCGGTCCCGGACTGGCCGCTTTCCTACGGGAAAGTCATGCCGCCGATGGTCGGCGGCATCCTCTACGAGCACGGCCACCGCCTCGTGGCGGCGGCGGTCTCCACGCTGGTGGGACTGGAGCTCGGCGCGCTTCTTCTTCTGAAAGGAAGAAAGACGGTCAAGGTCCTCGCCGCCGCCGCGTTCTTCGCGATCCTGCTCCAGGCGCTGCTCGGCGGCCTGACGGTCCTCTTCCTCCTTCCGCCGGCGGTCTCGTCCGCCCACGCCGCGCTTGCCGAGATCGTCTTCGCCCTCACCGCCGTCGTCGCGCTCATGTGCTCGAAGACCTGGGAGGACCTTGCGGCGCTCCGCGCCGTCGCCCCGACTTCGACCGGCCTCGCGGCGCGCCCCGGCTCTTTACCACTCGAAGAAAATCCCCGGTCGTTCTCTTCGAAGGATGAAGGGGTGCGGGCGGCGTTTCGATGGACGGTTCTCGCCACGGCCGCGATCTACGTTCAGATCCTCCTCGGCGCCGTCATGCGCCACACCGGAGCCGGCCTCGCGATCCCCGACTTCCCGACGTTCTTCGGGTCCTGGCTCCCGGCTTTTTCGGACCTCTCGCGCCCCGGCGTCCCCATTCACCTCGCTCACCGCCTCGGGGCCACCGTCGTCATCCTCGTCGTCGCCAAGGCGGCCACGGAGCTCGCGAAGCTCGAGGTGCCGCTCCTCGCGACGGCCGGGGCGGGCTGGGCCGGCCTCGTGTGCCTGCAGGCCATCCTCGGGGCGACGTCGATCTGGTCCGGGAAGGCGGTGCCCCTGACCGTGGCCCACCTCGCCGTGGGGGCGCTCTGCTGGGTCACGGGCGTTCTGGCGTCCGTCGCGCTCGCCGCCGGTTTTTCGGATAAGCTCGGGCGCGATTGAGGATGCGTCTCTGAGCCAGTCCCGCCTCGCCGCCTACGTTTCGTTGACGAAGCCCCGGATCACCGTCTTCGTCGTGATGACGGCGTTCGTCGGCTTCGTGGCGGGCACGGCGGGTCCGCTCTCGGGGATGAACCTCGCGCTCCTCCTGCACACGCTTCTCGGAACGGCCTTCGTCGCCTCGGGGACGAGCGCGTTCAACCAGGTCTGGGAGAAGGACCTGGACGGCCGGATGGCGCGGACCGCTTCGCGTCCGCTCCCCTCGGGCCGGCTCCCCCTCGCGGGCGCTGCGCTCTTCGCGGGCGCGCTCTCTCTCGCCGGGCTCGCCGAGCTGTGGATCTTCACGGACCCCGTGACGACCGCGCTCGCCGCGTTCACGCTCGTCTCGTACGTCCTCGTCTACACGCCGATGAAGACGCGGTCGCCGGCCTCGACGATCGTGGGCGCCGTTCCGGGCGCGCTCCCGCCGCTCGGCGGGTACACGGCCGCCGCCTCCGGCGCGATCGGCCTTCCGGGCCTCGCGCTCTTCGCGATCCTCTTCGTATGGCAGCTCCCGCACTTCTTCGCGATCGGCTGGCGGCACCGCGTGGACTACGCGAAGGCCGGCGTCGTGATCCTCCCGGTCGTGGATCCCACCGGGGCGTCCACGGCGCGCCAGACGCTCCTCTGGACCGCCGTCCTTCTTCCGATCAGCCTCCTTCCGTCCCTCGTCGGCTCCGCCGGCTTCGCCTACGCGTTCGGGGCGTTCGTGATGACGCTTCTCTTCCTCGCGGCGTCCCTGAAGTTCGCCCGCGAGGTGTCCGACGCGCGTGCGCGGTCGCTCTTCCTCGCCTCGATCGCGTGGCTCCCGGCCGTGCTCGCGCTCCTGGTGGCCGACCGGGTCTGACCCGCCGCGCGTGACCGCTCCCGCCGTCGAGACCGACTCGCTCTCGTGCGCCTACGGCGCGCGCCTCGCGCTGGACCGCGCGACGCTCACGGTCGCGCGCGGCGAGATCTTCGCCCTCCTCGGGCCGAACGGCGGCGGCAAGACGACTCTCTTTCGCATCCTCGCGACGCTCCTTCGGCCGACGTCCGGGACGTTCCGCGTCGACGGCCTCGATCCCGCGGTGGACGTCCGCGCCGTGCGCCGCCGGCTGGGCGTCGTCTTCCAGACCCCCGGCCTCGACCGAAAGCTCACGGTCGAGGAGAATCTCGCGCTCCAGGGCGCGCTGCTCGGGCTCTCCGGCGCCGCGCTCGCGGCCCGCATCGACGCGCTCCTCGGGACGTTCTCGATCCGGGACCGCGCACGCGACCTCGTCGAGACGCTCTCAGGCGGTCTCGCGCGCCGCGTCGAGATCGCGAAGTCGCTCCTCGCCGCGCCGCCCGTCCTCCTCCTCGACGAGCCGTCGACGGGCCTCGACCCCGGCGCCCGCCGCGACCTCACGGCGCTCCTCGTGGAGCTCGCGAAAGGCGGCACGGCCGTCCTCCTGACGACGCACCTCTTCGACGAGGCGGACGCCGCGCACCGGATCGGCATCCTCGACCGCGGGCGCCTCGTCGCCCTCGGCGCGCCGGCCGCGCTCAAGGCCGAGGTCGGCGGCGACGTCGTGACGGTCGAGGCCCGCGAGGACGGCGGCGCGCCGGCGCTCGCCCGCGAAATCGGCGCGCACTTCGGCCCGGAGGCCGGCAAAGTCTCGGCCGTTGGGAACACCGTGCGCGTCGAGCGCCGCGAGGCCCACCGCTTCGTCCCGGCGCTCGTCGAGGCGTTCCCGGGCCGCTTCCGGTCGCTCACGCTCGGCGCGCCGTCCCTCGAGGACGTCTTCATCGACCGGACCGGCCGCGCGTTCCGCGAGGCCGACGCCGACGAGCCGGCCGCCGCGGGAGCGGCCGCGTGAGCGCCGGCCTCGCCCTCGCGAAGCGCGAGATCGTCCGGTTCCTGAGGCAGAAGAGCCGCGTCGTCGGCGCCGTCGCGCCCCCGGTCGTCATGTGGCTCCTCGTGGGCTCGGGCTTCAAGGGCTCGTTCCGCGGGGACTCGTTCGGCTACTTCTTCCCGGGCACCGTCGTCCTCGTCGTCCTCTTCGCCGCGATCTTCGCGACGATCTCGGTCATCGAGGACCGGCGCGAGGGCTTCCTGCAGGGCGTCCTCGTCGCGCCGGTCGCGCCCGCGTCGATCGCGTTCGGAAAGGTCCTCGGCGGGAGCGTCCTCGGCCTCCTGCAGGGCCTCCCGCTCCTCGTCCTCGTGCCCGTCGCGGGCCTCTCCGCGGACGTCCGCGGCCTCCTCGGCGCCGCGGCCGTCCTCGTCCTCCTCGCCTTCGCGCTGACGTCCCTCGGATTCGCGATCGCGTGGTCGCTCGAGTCGACGCAGGGCTTCCACGCGATCATGAATCTCTTCCTGATCCCGATGTGGCTCCTCTCCGGGTCGTTCTTCCCGGTCGAGGGCGCGCCCGCGTGGCTGCGCGCGGCCATGGCCGTCAACCCGCTCACGTACGGCGTCGCCGCGCTCCGCCGTGCGCTCGGCGGGGCGTCGGAGTCGCTGCCCTCGCTCGGCCTCTCCTTCGCCGTGACGGCCGCGTTTGCCGCCGTCATGTTCGCCGCCGCCACGGCCGTCGTCGCGAAGTTTCCGTCCGGTCCCCCGCGCCGGGGCGGAAAAGCGGGAAGATCCCCGGCATGACCGTCCGGGACCTCCCCACGCTGAATGCTTTCCTGAACGCGGCGAGCGCCGTCCTCCTCCTCGTGGGCTGGGGGTTCATCCGCCGGAAGAACCGTGAGGCCCACCGGCGAACGATGGTCGCCGCGTTCGTCTGCTCGACGGTCTTCCTGACGTCCTACCTCGCCTACCACGCGCAGGTCGGAAGCGTGAGGTTCCCGGGCACCGGAGGAGCGAGGACTTTCTACCTCGGCATCCTCCTCACGCACACGGTCCTCGCGGCGGCCGTCGCGCCGATGGCCGTCACGACGCTCGTCTTCGCGTGGAAGGGGCGCTTCGACAGGCACCGCCGGCTCGCGAGGATCACGTTTCCGATCTGGCTCTACGTTTCGGCGACGGGCGTCGTCGTCTACGTGATGCTGTATCGGATGTCCTGGTGACGCCCGCGGTCAGGCGTCCGGCCGCATTCCCCACTTCGCGACGAGCTCGCCGACGCGCGCGAGCGTGACGGGCTTGGACACGAAGTCGTCCATCCCCTCGGCCTCGCAGCGCTCCTTCACGAGATCGGACGTCAGCGCCGTGAGCGCGACGACGGGCAGGCGGTCGCCCGCCGGGAGCGCGCGAAGGCGCCGGAGGACCTGGAAGCCGTCCATCTCCGGCATCTGCAGGTCGAGAAGGACGAAGCGAAACCTCAGGCGCGCGGCGGCGTCGACGGCCTCGCGGCCCGAGCCGACCGCGAGGACGTCGGCGCCCCGCGACCTCAGCATGTGCGCGAGGAGCTCCCGGTTCTCCTCGTTGTCCTCGACGAGAAGGACGGAGGGGCGGCCGCTCCCGCTCCCGAAGGCCTCGGGAGTCAGCGCGTCGGCGGCGTCGGCCTCGACGCGCGCGAGGAGCTGGTCCGAGGTCGCCTTCAGCTCGACCGAGGCCGCGCGCCTCTCGAGCGGGCCGGAGCTCTCGTCCGCCGTGAGGCGCGCGGCTTCGACGATCCGCGCGACCTTCTCCCTGAGGTCGTGCGTCGTGGAGGCGATCGCTTCGGCGGCGGCTTCCCGCGACTCGGCGAGCGCCTGACGCGCGGCTTCGAGCTCCGTCCTCAGGCGGCGGCGCGAGGCGCCGTCCACGAAGACGGCGTCGGCGCCCCCTCCCGGACGCGGCGAGACGAACACCGTGACCGGACGCGAGACGCCCCCGGGCGTCACGAGGACGAGGTCCTCCTCGACGGGGGGAGGCGGTCCGGCGGACGCGGCGCGCGCGGCATGCGCCCCGAGGAGCTCGCGCACGCGCTCCGGAAGGGCCTCGGTTCGGCCGACGTCGAGGCCCTCGAGCGCGTCTTCGCGACGCCCGAGGAGGTCCGCGAGGCGCCTGTTCACGGCGTCGATCCGGCCCGCGGAGTCCACCCCGAGAAGCGCGGCCGGCGTCGAGTCGAGGAGACGGCCGTGCCGTTCGAGCGGGGCGCCTCCGCGCGTGTCGGCCCGGAGCACGGCGACCTCGACGATCTTGCCGTAACGGACGACGGGCGCCATCGTCACGACGGCCTCGACGCGGGGGCCGCCGCCCGCATAGAGAAGCAGCCGGCGCGCGGCCGTCGGATGGCCCGTCTCGAAGACCTCGCGGATCGCGCCCGCGAGCTCGGGGTCCTCGGTCTCGGAGTACGCAACGACGCCGGCCGGGCGGCCCTCGAGCTCGCGCGCCGGCTTGCCGAAGACCCGCGCGGCCCCGCGGTTCACGTAGCCGATCTTCCCGTCGCGGTCCACGGTGAAGACGGCGAGCGTCTCGAGCGCATCGACCACGGGTCCGAACGCGGCCCTCAGGCCGGTCTCGGCGGAACGCGGCGGGCCGGGGCGCCGGAACGAGGCCGCGAGGACGAGGGCGGCGGCGAGCGCGAGGAGGAGCGCTCCCGGAAGGAGGGGGGCGGACGGGGAGGCGAGAAACGCCCCCGCGACGAGAAGCAACCCGAAAAGGACGAGAATCCTCGGGCCGGACACGACGGCAGTTTAGAACCTCGGACACGATGGCCGAACCCGAAGACCCCGACGCCACGTGGGCGGACCTTCTCGCGCGCGGCAGCGCCCTGCTCGCGGGCCGCGACCACGCACCTTACGAGGCCGAGGAGCTCCTCGCGCGCGCCGCAGGCCGCCCCCGCGCGTGGTTTCACTCCCGGCGGCGGGAGGCCGCCGGACGGGACGCGGCCGCGGCGTTCGAGGACCTCGTCGCTCGGCGCGCCGGGGGCGAGCCTCTCCAGTACCTCCTCGGCGAGTGGGAGTTCCTCGGCCGGACGTTCTCCGTCGATCCGCGCGCCCTCATTCCCCGCGGCGAGACCGAGGGGATCGTCGAGGAGGCCCGCCGGGCCGCGCCACGCGCCGTGCGCCTCGCGGACCTCGGCACGGGAAGCGGCGTTCTCGCGGTCTCCCTCGCGCTCGAGCGGCCGGACGCCCGCGTCGTCGCGCTCGACCGCTCCACCGCCGCCCTCGCGCTCGCCTCGGCGAACGCGCGGCGCCACGGCGTCGCGGACCGCGTCGCCGTCGTCGCCTCCGACTGGCTCTCGTCGTTCGGACCTGCCGCGCGCTTCGACCTCGTCGTCGCGAACCCGCCGTACGTCCCGCTCACGGACCAGCCGCACCTCTCGAAGACCGTCAGCGAGTACGAACCCGGCGTCGCCCTCTACGGCGGCGCGGACGGCCTCGACCACCTGCGCGCGATCCTCGCCGCGCTCCCCCGGTTCCTCGAGAAAGGCGCTCCGTTCATTTTCGAGTTCGGCTACAGCCAGGCGAACGACGTCTCGGCGCTCGTCGAAGCGGCGCCCGGCTTTCGCCTCGAACGCGTACGCCTCGACGCGGCGGGCATCCCGCGCACGGCGACGGCGATCCGGACGTAGCGGCCGCCCCTGCCCTAGACTCCGCCCTCGTGGACGCGTTTCTGCTCAAGGGCGGCGTGCCGCTGCACGGCGCCATTCCGGTGAGCGGAGCGAAGAACGCGGCGCTCCCGGAGATGGCGGCCGCGCTCCTCGCGGACGCGCCCGTCGCCCTCGACGGCATGCCGGACCTCGCGGACGTCCGGACGATGGAGCGCCTCCTCGCCGGAATGGGCGTCGCGTTCGCGCGGCCCGCGCCCGGGCGCCTCGTCCTCGACGCGTCGCGCGTGACGTCGACCGAAGCCCCGTACGATCTCGTCCGGACGATGCGCGCGTCGATCCTCGTCCTCGGGCCGCTCGTCGCACGCTTCGGCGAGGCCCGCGTCTCTCTCCCCGGCGGCTGCGCGATCGGAGTGAGGCCCGTCGACCTCCACCTCATGGCGCTCGAGGCGATGGGCGCGCGCGTCGCCGTCGAGAAGGGCTACATCCACGCGCACGTCTCGCGCGTCTCTCGCGCGCGCGGGCGTCTTCTGGGCGCGACCGTCCGCTTCCCGACGCCCACCGTCACGGGCACCGAGAACGTGCTCTTCGCCGCGGCCCTCGCGCGTGGAACGACCGTCATCGAGAACGCCGCGCAGGAGCCCGAAGTCGAGGACTCGGCGCGGCTCCTCGTGGCGATGGGCGCGATCATCTCCGGCGCGGGCACCCCGACGATCACGGTCGAGGGCGTCGAGCGGCTCGCGGGCACTCTCGACGCGCCGCACGCGGTCGTCCCGGACCGGATCGAGTCGGGCACGTACCTCGCGGCGGGCGCGATCACCGGTGGCGACGTCACGGTGACCGGCGCGCGCGCGGCCGACCTCGGCGCGTTCCTCGACGCGCTCGAGAGGGCCGGCGCGGACGTCATGTCCGGCCCTTCGGGCGTCCGCGTCCGCGCCCCGCGGCCGCTCGACGCGACGGACGTCGAGACGGCCCCGCACCCGGGCTTCCCGACGGACCTTCAGGCGCAGTTTCTCGCGCTCATGACGCAGGCCACGGGCACGAGCCGGATCACCGAGACCATCTTCGAGAACCGGTTCCTCCACGCGGGCGAGCTCCTGCGCCTCGGCGCGGACGTGCGGCTCGACGGGCGGACGGCGGTCGTGCGCGGCCCGTCGCGGCTCGAGGGCGCTCCCGTCACGGCGTCGGACCTGCGCGCCTCGGCCGCGCTCGTCCTCGCGGGCCTCGTCGCGAAGGGAGAGACGCGTGTGCGGCGCATTTACCATCTCGACCGCGGCTACGCGGACATGGACGGGCGCCTCCGGAGCCTCGGGGCGCGCGTCGAGCGGATCGACGGATAATCCCGCCGTGAGCCAGACGTTCAGCGAACCCACGTGCCTCTTCTGCCGGATCGGCCGGCGGGAGATCCCCGCGAAGATCGTCTTCGAGAACGATCACGTCCTCGCCTTCCACGACGTCGCGCCGAAGGCGCCGACGCACGTCCTCGTGATCCCGAAGGTCCACGTCGCGGGCCTCTCGGCGACGGACGCCGGCCACGCGACCGCGCTCGGCGCGTGTCTGACGGCCGTCGTGGAGGTCGCCCGGACGCTCGGCCTCTCGAGCTACCGCGTCGTCGCGAACGACGGAGCGGACGCGGGCCAGAGCGTCCACCACCTCCACTTCCACCTCATGGGCGGGCGGGCGTTCGCCTGGCCGCCCGGTTGAGGGCGGCCCTTCCCGCCGCCGCCCGGCTGAGGGCGGCCCTCCCTGCCGTCCTCGCCGCGCTCCTCGCCGTCCCGACGCTCGCGGCGGGCGAGGCCGGGCGTGAACAGTCCCTCGCCGCCGCCGCACGCGCGGGCAAGTGGAACGAGGTTCTCGAGAGGCTCGGAGCCCTGAAGGCCGAGGCGCCCGAGCGCTATACCGACGGCCGCTTCGACTACCTCGCGGCGCGCGCCCTCGCGGCGACGGGCCACAGGGACGCGGCGATCGGACTCTTCGAGCGCTACGTCTCGCCGGACGACCTCTTCGACGTCCCCGCGCGCCTCGCGTCGGGCTCCCTGCGCTTCGAGGCGGGCGACGGGCTCGGCGCAATGGAGCTCCTCCTGCCGCTCCTCCAGCGGAAGGGCGGCGCCGTGTCGCGGCGCGCGCTCCGGATCGCGCTGGACGCGCTGGAAACACGCCTGGACGCCGCGGCCCTCCAGCGCCTCGTGTCCGCGCATCCGCCATCCGCCCCGCGGGAGCGGAGGCGCCTCGCCGCCCTGCGCGCCGAGAGCCTCGAGCAGTCCGGCGACCTCGCCGGAGCCGAAGCGCTCCGCGAGACGATCCTCCGGGAAGCGCGCCGGGACGACGCCGCGGCAATCGTCCTCGCCCGCGAGATCCGCGGCCGCGAGCCGAAGGACGTGCCCGACAAGCTCCTCCCTCTCCTCGTCGAGACCGCGAAGGCCCAGCGCGACCTCGAGCTCGCCGAGAGGCTCCTGACCGAGGGAGACCGCCGCGCGATGGCGGGAGGCGCCGCGCCCGCGCGCTGGGGCGCGCGCTTCGACCTCGGCCGCCTCCAGGCCTCGCGCGGGCGCTTCGCCGAGGCCGCGGCCTCGTTCCGGTCGATCCTCGACGCCGAGCCCGCCCGCAAGAAGAGGCCCGTCCGGAAGAAGGACGATTCTCCGGGCACGGCGGCCTTCTTCGCGCGCGTGCGCTTCAACCTCGGCGCGGTCCTCGAGAAGCTGAACGAGCCCGACGGCGCGGTGAAGGAGTTCCAGCGCGTCGAGGCGGGCCGCATCGGCCCCTCGGGCCTCGCGGCTCTCCAGCGCGCGCGCCTCGAGATGCGGAGGGGCCGCTTCGACGAGGCCGAGAAGATTCTCTTCCGGCCCTCGCTCGTGAAGGAGCCCGGCCGGACCGAGGGGCTCCTCCACCTCGCCGAACGCCGGGCCGAGACCGGCGACGGCGCCGGCGCCAGGCGCGCTCTCGGCATCGTCGAGGGGCTCGCCCGCGCCCGCCGGCTGCCCGAGCCCTGGAAGAGCGAGCTCCCCTTCTGGCGGGGCCGCGTCGCGGAAGCATCGGGGGACGTGCCCGCCGCGCTCCAGGGCTACGGGGACGTTCTCGCCTCGCGTCCGTGGACGGCGGTCGGCCAGCTCGCGAAAGAGCGGTTGCTCGCCCTGCCCGAAGCGGCGCGCCTCGCGTATCTCCGCGCCGGGCGCGGGCGCGGCGAGGCGCTCCTCGCCGGCGGCCGCGCCGCGGAAGCGAAGGTGAAGCTCCTCCCGTCCGCCCTCCTCGGCGATGCGGCGGCGCGCGACCTCCTCAAGGTCGCGTACCGCGCGCTGCCCCTCTACGCGGACGTGCTCCTCGCGCCGGACCTGCCGGACGACGCTCTTCCGACCGTATGCGGCGACGCCGCCGCGTGCCGCCTGCTCCAGCTCGGCCTGCCCGTCGAGGCCGAGCCCATCGTGCGCGACGCCGCCCGGCTCGACACAATCCTCGGGAGCCTCGTCGCGGCCCGCCTCGCCGAAGCCGCCGACGCGGGCCCTGCGGCCCTCGAGGCGGCCGAGGCCCTCGACCGGATCGTGCCGGACGACTTCCTCCTCGACATCGCCCCGCGCGCGATCCTGCGCGGCCTCGCGCCCCGTCCTTTCGACCGGCTCGTCGCGGAGACGGCGGACCAGAGCGGCGTCCCGCGGGACCTCCTTTATGCCGTCATGCGTCAGGAGAGCCGTTTCGATCGGGAAGCGGCGTCCCCCGCCGCGGCGCGCGGCCTCATGCAGCTCACGCTGCCGGCCGCGGGGGAGGCGGCGCGCGAGCTGAACGAGAGCCCGCCCGCGTACGCGGACCTCTACGATCCCGCCCGCTCCCTGCGCCTCGGCGCGCGGACGCTGAAGAATCTCCTCGTGCGCTTCGACGGAGACGCCGCGCTCGCGGCGTCCGGCTACAACGCGGGCGCCGGCCAGACCGCACTGTGGGCCGGCGGCGCCCGGCGCCCGATCGAGGCCCTCCTCGCGTCCATCAGCTACCCCGAGACGCGCACGTACGTGCGGCGCGTTCTCGCAAACCGGATCCTCTACCGGATGTCCGAGGCTCCGGCGGCCTCCGCCGCGCCCGCGCCCGTCAGCGCCGGTAAATGAGGACGCGTGTCTCGGCGCGCAGCTGCTCGGTCCACCGTTCGATCTCGGCGTTGAGCTTCCTCTCGCGCACGAGCTCGCGGATCTGCTCGGACACGTCCTCGAACGGCGGCAGGGTTTTCAGTCCCTTCGCGCGGGCTTCTTCGCGGAACGGACCGTCGTAGTAGGCGCGCAGCTCGGCGTCCGTCGTCTTGATCGTGGGCGAGAGACGTTCCTTCACGAAGCTCTCGAGCGCCATCCCCCGCTTCACGAACGCGTAGAGGTCGTCGCGCGTCGCACCGGCGCGGGTGAGGATCGCGTCGAGCGGCTCGCCGCGCTCCTTCACGACGCGGGCCTCGAGAGCCGCGACGCGGGCCTCGACCTCCTCGCGCCTGGGCTCGATTCCCCCCGTCTTTCGGAGCTGGCGGTCGCGCAGGACCTCGACGACGCGGGCCGCGAGGACGCGGTCGCGATACGCGGCATCCGTCTCGCCGGCCTCGCGCGGGAGATAGCCGACGCCCACGAGCTTCCGGATCTCGCTCTCGAGGATCAGGTCGTCGCCGACGACGGCCGCGATCCGGTCGAGGACGACGCCCTGCGCCGCGGGCGTCGCCGTCGGGGCCGGCGGCTCTGACGCCGGCGCGACGAGGGCCGAGACCGCGAGGAGAAGCGGCGCGAAAAGACCGCCGAACACGCGCCGGATGCTAGCAGGGCGCCGCGCTGCGACAATGGGGCGATGGGCCGCCTCCTCGTCGTCGCGACGCCGATCGGGAACCTCGACGACCTCTCGCCGCGGGCGAAGGACGCTCTCGCGTCCGCGTCCGTCGTCTACTGCGAGGACACGCGGCGCACGGGCAACCTCTTCGCCCGGCACGGCCTCGCGACGCCGCGCGTCTCGTGTCACGGCCACAACGAGCACGCGCGCGTCGGCGAGGCGCTGCGGCGGCTCGAGGCCGGCGAGACGCTCGCGCTCGTCTCGGATGCGGGCACGCCGCTCGTCTCGGACCCGGGTGAAAGGCTCGTCGCGGCCGCCGCCGCGGCCGGGCACCGCATCGAGGCGATTCCGGGGCCGTCCGCCGTCCTCGCGATCCTCTCGGTGTCGGGCTTCCCCGCGGTTCCCTTCACGTTCCTCGGCTTCCCGCCCTCGCGCCGCGGCGAGCGCGACCGCTGGTATGCCGCGTACGCGGGACGGGCCGGAACGGCCGTCCTCTTCGAGTCGCCGTTCCGCGTCGTCGAATCGCTCCAGGCGCTCGCCGCGGCGTGGGGCGATCCTGCCGTGGCTCTCGGGCGGGAGCTCACGAAGGTCCACGAGGAAGTCCTGCGCGGGGCGGCGTCGGCGGTCGCGGAGACGCTCGCCGCGCGCGCGGCCGTCAAGGGCGAGATCGTCCTCGCGGTCGCGCCCGCAACGGCATGACGGCCTCGCCCATGTCCCGGCGGAGCCGCATCGCCCTCGCGGCTGCGGCGCTCGGCTATGCCGCGCTCCTGCTCACCCGGTACCGGACGGTGCCGGACGGCCTCGTGAACGACCAGGCCGAGGAGCTCCTGCGCGGCCTGATCCTCATATCCGAGAGGCGCTTCGAGGTCCTGACGTTCGTCGTCGGCAACTCGGCCGAGACGCTCTGGCTCTACGTGCTCGGCCTGTCGGCGGCGCTCCTCCGGCCGTCCGTCCTCGCGCTCGTCGTCCCGTCGGCCCTCGCGGCGGCTGCGACGGCCTGGGCGACGACCCGGTTCTTCGTCGAGCGCCGCCCCGACGCGCCCTGGTGGATCCCGTTCCTCCTCGCCGCAGGCTCGCCGTGGCTCTTTGCGTACGGCCGTTCGGGCTTCCGCGCGATCACGGCGCCCCTCTGCCTCGCGCTCGCTGCGCTCCTCCTGCAGGTCGCCGAAGGCCGCCCCGACAGGCGATGGCCTTATGCCGCCGCCGGAGGAATCCTGGGCGTTTCGATCTACGGCTATACCGCGGCGCGCCTTCTGCCGATCGCCCTCGCGGCCGCGTTCGCGATCGTTTTCGTCCGCGACCGGGCGGGGCGAAGGTCCCGCGCCCGCGCCGCGCTGGCCTGCGCCGCGGGCTTCACGGCGGCGTCGATCCCGAACCTCGTCTTCCTGGTGGGACACCCCGTCGAGTTCTTCGTGCGCGGCGGGTACTCCGTCGTCGGGGACACGCAGGGAAAGCTGGCGAACCTCCTCGCGACCGCGGCGCTCCCTCTCTACTACCCGCATCGTTACCGGTTCGTCTGGGGAGAGGCCCACGTCCTCGACGGCTTCAGCGCCTCGATCGCGGGCTCCGGGGTCGACCCGGTGCCGCTCGTCGCGGGCCTCCTCGCCCTGGTCGGCCTCGTCGTCACCCTTCGCCGCAGCCGGGATCTCACGGCGCTTTTTCTGGTCGCGACGCACGCGCTCACGATCCTGCTTCTCGGGCCGCTCGGCCCGAGCCTGACGCGCGTTCTTCTCCTCGTCCCGGTCTTCGTGTTCTACGCGGCCGTCGGGACGCTCGAGCTGGCCCGCACTCCCCGCGCCCGGGTCGTCGCGGGCGCCATTCTCGCGGTCGTCGGCGCCGCGGCGATCGGCTCCTATTTCCGGCTCCTTTCGGATCCGCTCCGTCCGGCGCGGGAGTACGTGGGCGACGTCCAGACCGCCATGGGCGAACGCGCCCGCATGCTCGCGGCGTCCGGCCCCGTCCTCGCGGTGGTCTCCGATGACGAGAACGTCGTGCGCACGCTCGCCTGGGGCACCGGGGCGTCGGTCGTCGAGTTCCGCCGGCGCCCGTTCGACGTCCGGGAGGTCCTTCAGAAGTTTCCGGCGCGGACGCTCCTCGTCGAGACGTACCCCGTCTTCGACCCGTGGCATCCGCCCGGTTTCGTCGAAACGCCGTCGCCCGATCCTCGCTGGCGCGAGCTGGCGGCGGACCGGGCTATTCCGCCGAACGGTCCGTGAGCGCGAGCCTCGCGTCGGCGGCGAGCGTCTCGTCGAGGTGCGGCCAGTTCACGTCGGGCTGCGCCGCGAAGGCGTGGAGGTAAAGCGACACGTCGCGCGCGGGCCACTTCGCGAGCACGGCGTCGATACCCTTCGCGAGGACGGCCGCGGCGGGCTCGGCGATCTCGCCTTCCGTCGTGAGGCTCGGCCCCTCGTGCGGGAGCTTCACGGCCTCGAGGAACGCGGAGATGAGGCCTTTGTGAAGGCGCGTGAGCGCGGCCGAAAGAACGTAAAGCGACAGGTCGGCGGCCCGCTTGTCACGGAGCGTCCGCCTCACGTAGGCCCGGCGCGTCTCCTCGGGCAGCTTCGAGAAGCGCTTGAGGGGGATCTGCTGATACGTGAGGACGCCTCCGGCGATCTTCTCCGGCAGCTCGTCGTCCTCGCAGGCCGTTTCGACGAGCGTGGACACTTCGGACGCCGAAAGGAGCCGGAAAATCTCGTGCGATCTGGGGGCTTTCATCGCGGGCGCAGGATACCCGACAATGGACGGCTTTGATCGCGCTTCACGGAGCTCCGCTGCCCTCGGGCTTCGCGTTCTGGGCCGAAGGCCCCCACGTCGCGCGCGACGCGCGTGATGCGCACCCGCGCGCCGTCCCGGCCGATGAGCTGGAGGCCGCCTTGCGCGACGAGGGCCTCGGCGGGTTCCTTCCGGCAGCGCGGGCCCGCGCGGCCTCCCTCGCCCTCGTGGCGCCGGCGGTCCACGGCCGGCCCGTCCCGTCCGTTCCGGCCCTGCGCGAACCCGCGGACTACGGCGCCGCGCCGGGCGCGCCCGTCCTCAGGACGTTCCTCCTTCAGGGGCTCGTCCTCGGGCCCGTCGACGCGCTCGAGGCGCTGCTCGCCCTGCCGTCCGTCCTGCGCCTCCGGCCGCTGTCTCTCACGGCCGGAGACGACCTGGAATACTGGGCCGAGGTCGCGCGCTGGACGTACGACCTCCTCCTGCGCCGCCGGATCGCGCCCACGGCGGACGGCGGGCGGCCGCGGTGGCGTCCCGTCCTGACGGACCCGCACGAGAAGGAACGCTTTCGCAGGTTCGCCGCCGCGCTCCCGCCCGTCTCCCGCGCGCTCTCCGAGGAGGGGGCCGCGCCCGCGGGCGGCCTTCCGCCCGCCGCGGCCATCCTGCAGGGCTTCCTCGATGCGGCCGTGGACGCGGCCGCGCGCGACGTCCTGCGCGACGTCCTGCCGGCCGAGCGGCGGCGCGCGGGCGCGGGACCGGAGGCGGCCACCGTCGCCGGTCTCGCCGAAACGCCCGCCCCGGCCGCGGACGCCGCCGTGCTCTCCCGGCTCGCCGAGTGGAGCCTGCCGGTCCTCGACCCCCTGCCGGAGGGGTCCCTGCGGCTCGGGATCCGCGTCGTGCCGCCCGCGGCGGTGGGCGGGGCGTTCGCGCTCGCGTTCGCCCTCGAATCGACCGAGAAGGACGAGATCGCGCTCACGGCCGAGGAGATCTGGGAGTCGCCCGAGACGGCCGTGAGGCGCCGGGGACGGCTCTTTTCGAACCTGCAGGACACGCTTCTCGCGCGCCTCGGTTCGGCCGCGTCGCTCTCGTCCGCCGTGAGACGCAGTCTCGAGGAACGCCACCCGACGGGAATCGAGCTCACGCCCGAGGAGACATGGACGTTTCTCTCGGAGGAGGCGCCGCTCCTCGGCGAGGCGGGCGTCGCCGTGCGCCTGCCCGGCGGCGGCGCGCTCCAGCGCGTGTCGCTGCGCCTCGTCGCCAGGGAAGGCGCGGCCCTCGTCTCGGATCCCGGCGTCACGCGGTTCGGCCTCGACACGCTCGTGGACTTCGACTGGAAGGTCGCCGTGGGCGACGCGCTCCTGTCGTCGGCCGAATTCGAGGACCTCGCCGCCCGCCAGATGCCGCTCGTGGAGGTTCGCGGGGAATGGGTGCTCCTCGACCGCGAGCATCTCGAGCAGGCCCGCCGCATCCTCGACCGCCGCCCGGGCGGCCGGACGACGCTCGGCGAGCTCCTGCGCCTCGCGGGAGGCCTCGACCCCGACGGCGCCGGCGCCGCGGTGGACGGCGTCGTCGGCGAGGGCTGGCTCTCCCAGCTCCTGGACCCCGACGTCGCGCGCCGCGAGATCGGCGCGTTCACGCCGCCGCGCGCGCTCACGGGCACGCTCCGCCCGTACCAGCTGCGCGGCGTCGCGTGGCTCCGGTTCCTCCTGACGCGCGGGCTCGGGGCCTGTCTCGCGGACGACATGGGCCTCGGCAAGACCGTCCAGTTCCTCGCGACGCTCCTCGCGGCGAAGGAGGCCGGCGAGCGCATCGGGCCGTCGCTCCTCGTCTGCCCGACGTCCGTCGCCGAGAACTGGGTCTCGGAGGCCGCGCGGTTCGCGCCCACGCTGCGCGTCGCGGTCCACCACGGCCCGGGCCGCGCGAGCGGCGAGGCGTTCCGGCACCTCCTGTCGAACGTCGACCTCCTTGTCACGACGTACGCGCTCGCCCACCGCGATCGTGCGCTCCTCTCCGAGGTGAACTGGGAGTACCTGACGCTGGACGAGGCGCAGAACGTCAAGAACCCCGCGGCCGCCCAGTCGCGCGCCGTGCGCGGGCTCAGGGCCGCGCGGCGCTCCGCGCTCACGGGCACGCCCGTCGAGAATCGCCTCGCGGAGCTCAAATCCATCTTCGACTTCCTGAACCCCGGTCTCCTCGGGAGCGACGACTCCTTCCGGCGCCACTTCGTCGTCCCGATCGAGCGCCGGCGCGAGCCCGAGGCCGCGGCCCGCCTGCGCAACGTCACGGCGCCGTTCCTCCTGCGACGCGCGAAGACGGACCCCGGCGTCGTCCCCGACCTCCCGGAGAAGATCGAGACGAAGGAGTACACGGGCCTCACGCGCGAGCAGGCGGCGCTCTACCGCGCGACGACGCGCTCGCTCCTCGCCGGGATCGGGCGGGCGAACAAGCGCACGCGCAAGGCGAAGATCCTTCTCCTCCTCCTCCGCCTCAAGCAGATCTGCGACCACCCGGCGCTCTTCCTCGGGGACGGCCGGCTGGACGGGAGGAGCGCGAAGATCGCGCGCCTCCTCGAGATGTGCGAAGAGACGCTCGCCGAGAAGAGCCCGTCGCTCCTGTTCACCCAGTTCGCCGAGATGGGCCATCTCCTCGTCGCGGCGCTCAAGGAGCGCTTCGGCTGCGAGGTCCTGTTCCTCCACGGCGGCGTCCCGCGCCGCGCGCGCGCCGAGATGGTCCGGCGCTTCCAGGAGGACGACGACCCGCCGCCGTTCTTCGTGCTCTCGCTCCGGGCGGGCGGCACCGGACTCAACCTCACGCGCGCCTCGCACGTCTTCCACGTCGACCGCTGGTGGAACCCGGCCGTCGAGGAACAGGCGACGGACCGCGCGTTCCGGATCGGCCAGACACAGCACGTGCAGGTCCACAAGTTCGTCTGCCGCGGGACGCTCGAGGAAAGGATCGACCGGATGATCGAGGACAAGAAGCACCTCGCGCGCTCGATCGTCGGCGCGGGCGAGCAGTGGATCGCCGGGCTCTCCGACGACCAGCTCGCCGCGCTCGTCGCTCTCGACGCGGACACGGCCGTCTCGGAGGGCCATTGATGCCGCGCAGGAGGAAGGTCCGCGTCCCGCGCGCGACCGCGCCCGACTCGGGCTGGGCGTTCCGCTTTCTCGCCCGCCTCGCCTCGTTCGGCTGGGACGAGGCGCTCGTGGACGGCCGCGCGGCCGCGCACCTCGGCGCCGTCGTCTCGTTCGACGTCTCGAAGACGGGGGTCCGGGCGGAGATTCGCCGCGCCGACGGCCGGCGCGAGGAAACCCGCCTCTCGCTCAGGGCGATTCCGCCCGCCGCGCTCCGTAAGGCTCTTTCGGCGATGGCGTCGCGCGCCCGCTTCGCCGCGGACCTCCTGGCCGGCCGGATTCCGGACGACGTCGAAGCGGCATTCTCGGGCACCGGGCGGACGCTCCTTCCCGCGGACGCCGACGAGGTCGCCGTCGACTGCACGTGCGACGCGCCGCTTCCCTGCGTCCACGCGGGCGCGGCCGCCGTCCTCCTCGGCGACGCCCTCTCGGACGATCCGTTCCTCGTGTTCCTCCTGCGCGGCCTTCCGCGCGAGGAGCTCCTCCTCGGGCTTCAGCGCGCACGGCGGCGCCCCGCCGCGTCCGGGGTCGCGCGCGCCGGAAACGAGCCCGACGCGCCTCGGCGCTCCGAGGAGCCGCCCGAGCCGCTGCCGGCGGCGGTCCTCGAAAAGCCGGAGCTCTTCTACAGGCCCGCCGAGCCCGCGTCCGCGCTGCGCGCCGTCTTCGCGCCGCCGGAGCATCCGGAAGCCGTCCTCACGCGCCTCGGGCCGCCGCCCCTGCACGATCCCGAGGCATCGCGGCTCCTCGCCGAGCTGCACCGCGCGATCGGCCTCGGCGCCCGCGAGCGCCTCGCGGACTGGGAGTGGCGGCGGGCCGGCGGGCGAGGCTAATGTCATCGGGCCTGGCCCGGGCAGGAGGAGCCATGCGTTCGCTGACCGTGAACCTGAACCTCAGCCTCGACGGGGTCGTGCAGGCTCCGGGGCGCCCCGGCGAGGACGACCGCGGCGGATTCACGCGCGGCGGCTGGGCCGCGCCGTACTTCGATCCCGTCATGGCGGGCGCTGCCGCCGAGGGGATGGCCGCCTCTCCCGCCCTCCTCTTCGGGCGGCGGACGTACGAGGACTTCTTCTCCGTCTGGCCGACGCGCACGGACAACATGTTCACGGCCGTCCTGAACGCGTCGACGAAGTACGTGGCGTCGCGGACGCTGAGAGAGCCCCTCCCCTGGGAGAACTCGGTGCTCCTCCCGGGCGAGGCCGGGACGTCGGTCGCACGGCTCAAGGAGACGTCCGCGAAGGACCTCGTCGTCCTCGGAAGCGGCGCGCTCGTGCGCTCGCTGCTCGAGGCGCGGCTCGTCGACTCGCTGGTCCTCTCCATTCACCCGCTCGTCCTCGGATCGGGCCGCCGCCTGTTCCCGGACGAGGGGCCATTCGCCGCCTTCGACCTCGCGTCGACGAAGACGACGTCGACGGGCGTCGTGATCGCAACGTACCGGCCGCAAGCGGGATCCCGCTACCGGAAGTAGCCGTTCACGTCGAGGATGAAGTCGACGGTTCCTCCCGTGGCGGAGAAAACCGCGATCGTCCCCGAGCCGTCCGACGCGAGAGACACGAACGCGTTGTTCGCACGCGTCCGGCCCGCCGGGAAGTTGATCGTGCTCACGAGGGGAAGCGGCGCCGCGTCGCCCCGGTCCAGCGTCAGATAACCCGAGGCGGCCGCGTTCGTCACCGTGAGATTGACCGAGACGGCGAGCGCGGCCGCCGGAACGCCGCACGCCGATGCCGCGACGTCGAACGCCCGCGTCGCGGACGGCTGGAGGGAGGGTCCGCCGAGCGGCCCCGCCGGGCTCCGCGTATCGACGACGCGGCACGGGGGCAGCGTGTAGAAGAGCAGCGCGCCCGCGGAGGAGGGCGCGTTCGGCGTCCCCGCGTCGTAGCGGGCCTTGGCCGGGAGCGTTGCGACGTGTCCCGTCGTCCCGTCGACCCACGGCCACGGACTGCCGCCGAAGAAAGCCGGTTTTGCAGACAGGTACAGCGAGGCCGGGACCGTGAAGCCGGCCGGCGTGTTGTGCCAGTGCACCGAGTTCGTCACGGCGTCCCAGTTCCCGTCGCGGATCACCGTCGAGAGCGTCTGCGGGTCGGCGAACATGCCCCACCGCTCCGGGTCGTAGCCCAGCTTCCAGATGACGTCGTCCGTCCAGTCGGCGTTGTCGCCCGACATGGCCGCGGATTCGTACGTCCATCCACCCATCTGGCCGGCCCGGCCCAGCACGTTGCCGACGAACGAGTCCCACCAGGACCCGTACCCGAGCCCGACCGTCCGCGCGTTCCCCGAGTCCGTGAAGCTTCGCCGCTGCCCCGACAGCCAGTTCCGGAAGAACGTGAGGTAGATCGCGTTGCCGTGGGTGTAATCGCTGTCGGCGTTCTGGGAGTAGTTGCCTTCGAACAGCACGTGATGCGGCCCGGCCATGTGCGACGCGTTGAGACCGACCTCCACCCAGCCGGGCGTGTCGAAGTCCCACGCGTCGTCGGCGTAGTTGTAACCGAAGACGCTCCCGGCGCCCGACGAGCGGACGACCATCTCCTTGCATGCGTTGATCAGGATGTCGTTCTCGACCAGGATCTCGGAGCTTCCGTCCGCGAGGCTGATCGCGTAGCCGGCTCCGCCCGGCTCGGGCCAGGATCCGTCGTGAATGTACGAATCGCGGATCTCCACCCGGAAAGACCCGTTGACGGCGAACGCTTCGCCGAGCCACTGGGTGCTCTCGACGCCCCGGGCCCAGGAGTACGCCGCGTTCTCGAACCGGATCTGTCCGTCCGCTCCGCCGGCCACCGTCAGGCTCTCGATGCCGGCGCTTCTCACCTGGACGCTGTTCCCGCCGGACGGACCCCCGGACGCGCTGTAGCGCGTGAGTTGCGCCGCGTGGCTCGTCCGGTAGCCGATGTGGAGCGGCGTCGTGAACGTCACCGTGCTCCCGGTGACCGCCGCGATCTCCTTGATCTCGCACGTCGGCCGGTCCGTGCGCGAGAACCACGACATCGCGGCCGGCGGCGTGCCGGGGCTGACGTCGTAGGGCCCGCTTGCGGCGGAAGCTCCGTTGTCGTCCTGGAACTCCTGCACGGGCCAGTGCATGTTCCACGCCACGCGATCGCCCTGCCAGACCATCGCGCCGCCCGGGAATCCGGCGGGAGTCGGGCGCCAGGAGGCGCCCGAGAGCTCGTCGAGGAGGACGAACTGCCCCGGCGAGAAACCGCTCGCATCGGCCACGAGGACCGACGAGGCGCCCTTCGCGCCGTCGGCGGCGAGGTTCACCGAGCCGGAGACGTCCGGTCCCGGCCACCGGGACGGGCCGATGATCGCGATGGGCTGCGCGTCGTAGCCGTACGAGCCCGGATCGACGGGCTGCATCGGCGAGAGACGCGCGCGCGCGCCGTTCGTCTTCACGAGGAACGTCTTGCCCGCCCCCGCGCCGCGCAGCGTGACGGCCGAGTGCACGAGCAGGTAGTCGTTCACGGTGAAATTCCCCGCCGAGAGGCGCACGACCTGCCCGCTCGGGCAGGTGTCCAGGGCCGACTGGATCGCGGCGCTCGCGTCCACGGCGCCGTTCCCGAACGTCGCGGCATCGAGGGTCGCGCAGAGCGTCGTTCGAACGGGAATGCCGCCCACGACGCCCGGCCGCCAGGTCGTCGTGCGGTCGGAGGGCAGGATCTGCCCGAAGAGGCCCGCCGGGGCCGCAAACAGGCCGGCGCACACGAAAACCGCGAGACGTGTCCGCGTCATCTCACCTGGGAAGTGAGCGAACCTCACACGATCGACCGGGAGGACCCGGCAGTCCGGGTCCTCCCGCCGGCCGAACGTTCCCGGACGGGATCGTCAGCCCTTCGGCGTCCCGACCGCGGCCGCGTCTGGCTTCTTTTCGAGGACGACCGTCTTCGGGTCGACCGTGATCTCCTTGAGCCGCTTGACCACCTCGGGGGTGCCGCCCTCCTGGAACCGCCCGCCGACGTGCTGTGCGAGAAACGCCTCGGACGCGGCCCACATCGCCATGTTGTTCACGGGGCGCGCGAAGCCGTGGCCCTCGTCGGGCGCGACGATGTACCCAACCGGGAAACCGCGGTCGCGGAGCGCGATCACGATCTGCTCGGACTCGGTCAGCTTCACGCGGGGGTCGTTCTTCCCCATGACGATGAGGAGCGGCGTCTTGATCTTCGCTGCGGAATTGAGCGGCGACTGGCGCTCGAGCTGCTTCTTCCCTTCGGGCGTCGCCGGGTTGCCCATCCGCTCGGAGAAGATCGTGCGGAGGGATTCCCAGTACGGCGGAATCGTCTCGAGAAGCGTGATGAGGTTGGACGGCGCGACGATTGCGACGCCCGCCGCGTAGAGGTCCGGGGTGAACGCGACGCCGGCGAGCGTCGCGTAGCCGCCGTACGAGCCGCCGAGGATCGCGACGCGCTTCGGGTCCGCGACGCCCTCGGCGACGAGGTGCTTGACGCCCCACGTGAGGTCGTCCTGCATGAGGTCGCCCCATTGCCGGTTGCCCGCGTTCAGGAACTTCTTGCCGTAGCCGGTCGAGGACCGGAAGTTCGGCTGGAGCACGGCGTAGCCGCGGTTCGCGAGGAACTGGGCCCCGTTCGAGAAGCCCCAGCTCGTCCGCGCCCACGGGCCGCCGTGCGGGAAGACGACGAGCGGCAGGTTCTTCGGCGGGACGCCCCTCGGGAGCGTCAGGTACGCCGGGATCTCGAGGCCGTCCGACGACTTGTAGCGGATCGCCGTCATCGTGGCCATGGACTCGCGCGGGAGGCGCTCGCGGACGACGTACTCGACGGACAGCTTCTTCGTCTTCCGGTCGAAGAGGTACACCGTCCCCGGATCCGTGTCGCTCGTGGCGGCCACGATCCAGAGGCTCTCGTCGTGCGACGAGGAGGTCCGGCGGATGTCCTTGTCGCCGATCTTCGTTTCGAGGAGCTTGTAATCGGCCTCGAAGGCCTTGTCGCGGAAGTAGAGGCGCGTCCGGTCGTCCTCGTAGGACGTCGCGACGAGCTCGTCCGTGGCGTCCGAGAAGATTGCGCTCCCGAAGTCGACGCGCTTCATCGGGTCGGTCTCGACGGCGTCTTCCTTTCCCGTCGCCGGGTCGAAGAGGACGAGGCGCGTGAGGTCGGGCTCGCCCTTGTTCGTCTCGAGGTAGACGCGCGCGTTCCCCTTCGCGAAGCGCGTGACGCCGCAGCTCTCGAAGACCGTGCACGTGTAGACGAGCTTGAAGCCGTCCTCGTCGACGCGGAGGATCTCGTTGTCCCCCTTGTCGGAAGTCCGCTCGGCGAGGCGCAGCGTGCCCGCGTTGTCGAAGTCCCAGCCGCCGATCTTCTCGGTGTTCTTCTTCACGAGCGTCCGCTCGCCCGTCGAGATCTTCACCCGGTAGAGGTCGTGCCACGCGGCGTCGCGGTCGTTCAGGCCGACGTAGATCGTGTCGGGGTCGTTCTTCGGGACCGCGTAGATCTGGGCACGGGCGCCCTTGGCATCCGTCAGGTTGCGCGCGGGCGGGGCGTCTTTTCCCTGCTCGGCGGCCGCGGCCGGGTCGACGGCCCAGACGTTGAAGTTCTCGTCGCCGTCGTTGTCCTTGACGAACAGGATCTTCCTGCTGTCGCGCGTCCAGAAAAAGCCGGCGACCGGCCGCTTCGGCTCGGCCGTGACGAGGTGGGCCTTGTCGTAGCCCTCCCCGGTCTTCTTGACCCACACGTTGCGGGTCTCCTTCCACGGCTTCAGGAAGGCGATGTACTTCCCGTCCGGCGAGAGCTGCGCCCCGGCGATCTCCGGGTTCCCGAAGAAGAGCTCGCGGTCGAGAACGGGCGGCGCGGCGGCCGTCGCGACGCTCGCGAGCAGGGCCGGCAGGGAAAGGGCCAGCGCGAGCAGGACTCTGCCCGTGCGGGCTCGAAGGGTGGACGGATTCATGAATTCCTCCTCAACGTGTGGGGTCCGGGAGATTGATACGCAGGCCGGGGCCGTCGGGTTCCGGGACGAAGAGACGGGATGCAGCGACTCAGGATCGGGCAGCCGGGCCCGGCCGGTCGAGCCCCCGCCATGCGAAGAGAGCGAGCAGGAGCCCGGCGGCGAGCGCCCCGTTCCACGTCCACGAGGAGACGCCGCTTCCGAGGAGGTCCGCCGCCCCGCCCGCGAGGCCGAGGCCGGCAGCCGTGAAAAGGTACGCCCGCGGATCGTCGGCGAGGAGGACCGCGAGCGTCGCGAGGAAGGCGGCCCCGACGATCGACCCGGCGAGGACGGGGACGAGGAGCTCGCCCCACGTGCGGGCGCCGTAGGGCGCGAAGGCGCCCGCGGCGAAGACGAGGAACCCCGCCCGCATCGCGGGTTTCCGGAGGACGTC
>DATKLW010000193.1:0-3355 GCA_035542215.1 Thermoanaerobaculia bacterium
TGGACCGCGAACGGCCTGGCGGCGGCGGGCGGCGTAGCCGGCGCGGCCCGGCCCTCTTCAGCCTTCGAGGAAATCCTCGTCTTCGTCTTCCCGGGCGCGGCGATCGCGTTCGCGATGTCGTGCTCGGCCATCGTGTGGCGACGGATCCAGATCTCGGGGCCCGTGAGCTTCAGGCTCCGGAGCTTCGCGGAGCGGCCGAAGACATCGATCGCCTCGGCGTCCGCGTCGAAGCGCTCCCACGCGAGGAGCGGCTCTCCCCCCTGCGCGACGGCGACCTTGCGGAGCGCCGTCGTTCCTGAAACGACGAGCGCCGGAGGCGCGTCCAGAGGCTGACGAAACGCGAGGACGAGCTTCGCGTCGAGCCGCGCGGACGTGAGCTTCGACGGGATGTCCGCCGGGACGTACGCGAGGTAGTACGGGAGGTCGACATCCGTGAAATCGAGGTCCAGCGTCGTCTCGCGCGTCCCGCTGAACGGCTTCGTCTTCCCGGCGAGGTCGAACGGCGCGCCGTTCACCTTCGCGCGGAACACGGGCTGCGTCGTGATCTCGACCTTGGACGGGATGTTCGAGAGGAACGGGATCCCGATCTCGAGGTCCCGGACCGTGTGCTTCGTCTTCTTCGGCCGGTCGTCGAAGTCGACGGACCCGCCGAGGACACGGATGTTGTTCAGCGAGAACCGGAGCGGCTTGTCGTCCTTTGGCTTCGGTTTCGAGAACTCGTCGATCAGGTCCTGGACGCCGTACGTGCCGTCCGCGTTTCGGACGAGCGTGACGGCCGGCTTCACGAGCGTGACCGCGGAGAGGACCGGGCCGCCGCGGAAGACGGACACGGCCTCGGCGTTCACGTAGAGGCTCTCGAAGGAGACGAACGGGCTCGTCCCGTCGCGGTCCTTCACGTCGAGCCCTTTCAGCGTCACGGAGAGCGCGAACGGGTTGATCGCGAGCCCGCGGAGCGTCGCCTTGCGGTGCAGCGCTTCGCCGATCTTCCGCTCCACGACCGGGCGCAGGACGGCCGGCAGGGCGAGGAAGCCGGAGATTCCCCAGAAGACGATGAGACAGGCGGCTACGCCTGCAGCCCTGCGGATGCGCGGGCCCCTGAGCCTTTCGAAGAAGTCCATCGGCGACTCCCGCATGCTAGTCGAACCGCATCTGGCGTGGAGACACCGCCGAACATATTCTTCTGGCGTGACCGCAAACCTCACCCCCCAGTACCACGACGCTGAGGAACGGTTCAAGCAGGCGCTGGACCACTCCGAGAAGCTCGCCGCCCTGCGCGAGATGATCGCCCTTCTCCCGAAGCACAAGGGCACCGAGAAGATGCTCGCCCACCTGCGCAAGCAGCTTTCGAAGCTCGAGGACGAAGCCGCCCAGCCCGCGCACGGGGGCCACGGCCACCGGGCCGACGTGGGCCACGTCAAGCGGGAGGGGGCCGGCCAGTGGGTGCTCCTCGGGCCGCCGAACTCGGGCAAGTCGTCGCTTCTCGCCGCCCTCACGCACGCGCACCCGGAGATCGGCGAGTACCCGTTCACGACGCGCGCGCCGCTGCCCGGGATGATGGAGTTCGAGGACGTGAAAGTGCAGCTCGTCGACACGCCGGCCGTCGCCGAGGGCCACACCGAGTCGTACCTCCCGAACCTCGCGCACGACGCGGACGGCGTCCTCCTCGTCGTCGACGTGACGGCCGACGACGGGGGCGCCGCGGCTCTTCTCCACGACCTCCTCGCGCGGGCACGCGTCTGGCCGAAGGCGCGCCCGCTCCCGGCCGACGCGCCCTCGTTCCTGCAGCACAAGCCCGTCATCGTCCTCGGGAACAAGAGCGAGGACGACGACGGCACGTTCGCGGCCCTCGCGCGAGAGCCGGTCGGGGCGGACCTCCCCTTCTTCGCGGTCTCGGCGCTCACGGGAGCCGGCCTCGAACCGCTCCGCGAGGCTCTCTTCCGCACGCTCGGGAAGATCCGCGTCTACCCGAAGGAGCCCGGGAAGAAGCCGAACCACGAGAGCCCGTTCGTCCTGCCCGACGGCGCGACGATCCACGACCTCGCGGTTCACGTCCACAAGGAGATCGCGGACCGCCTCAAGTTCGCGCGGATCTGGGGGCACGCGAAGTTCGACGGCCAGCAGGTGGACCGCCACCACGTCCTCGCCGACAAGGACGTGGTGGAGCTGCACGCCTGACGGAGCGGCTCAGCCGGCGGACATTGATCCAAGGAACTCGGCGTTGTTCTTCGTCTTGTCCAGGCGCTCGATGAGGAGCTCCATCGCCTCGACGGTCGAGAGCGGATTGAGCACCTTGCGGAGGATCCAGATCCGGTTGAGCTCCTGCTTCTCGAGGAGGAGCTCTTCCTTGCGCGTGCCCGACTTGTTGATGTCGATGGCCGGGAAGACGCGGCGGTCGACGAGCTTGCGGTCGAGGTGGACCTCCATGTTGCCGGTCCCCTTGAACTCCTCGAAGATGACGTCGTCCATGCGCGAGCCCGTGTCGATGAGGGCCGTCGCCATGATCGTGAGCGATCCGCCCTCCTCGATGTTGCGCGCGGCCCCGAAGAACCGCTTCGGCTTCTGGAGCGCGTTCGCATCGACGCCGCCGGACAGGACCTTGCCGGACGGCGGGCACGTCGTGTTGTAGGCGCGCGCGAGGCGCGTGATCGAGTCGAGGAGGATCACGACGTCGCGCTTGTGCTCGACGAGGCGCTTTGCCTTCTCGATGACCATCTCGGCGACCTGCACGTGCCTCGTCGCGGGCTCGTCGAACGTCGAGGAGATGACCTCGCCCTTCACGGAGCGCTGCATGTCCGTGACCTCCTCGGGCCGCTCGTCGATCAGGAGGACGATGAGCGTGATCTCGGGGTGGTTCGTCGTGACGGAGTTCGCGAGCGCCTGCAGGAGCATCGTTTTGCCCGTGCGCGGCGGCGCGACGATGAGTCCGCGCTGGCCCTTGCCGACGGGCGAGATGAGGTCGAGGACGCGCGAGGACATGTTCGGCGTCTCGAGGTGGATCCGCTCCTGCGGGTAGAGCGGCGTCAGATTGTCGAAGAGGATCTTCTCGCGCGCGACGTCCGGGTGCTCGAAGTTGACGGCCTCCACCTTGATGAGGGCGAAGTAGCGCTCCCCCTCCTTCGGCGGGCGGATCTGGCCCGAGACCGTGTCGCCGGTGCGCAGGTCGAACTTGCGGATCTGGGACGGCGACACGTAGATGTCGTCCGGTCCCGGCAGGTAGTTGTACTCGGGGGCGCGCAGGAAACCGAAACCGTCGGGCAGGCACTCGAGGACGCCCTCGGAGAAGATCAGCCCCTTCTTCTCGGTCTGCGCCTGGAGGATCTTGAAGATCAGGTCCTGCTTGCGCATGCCGGTGGCG
>DATKLW010000194.1:0-23377 GCA_035542215.1 Thermoanaerobaculia bacterium
TAGACGTCCTTTCGGCGCGCCAACTCGCGCTCGGTCATCGCGAGGCCGCGGGCGGCTTCGCCGTGATCCGCGAAGTAGAGCGCGAGCGGCCGGTGCACGAGCCGGTGATCCTCGGGCAGCCGCGCGTCGAGGTCCGCGACGGCTTTCCGCGCGCGCGCCTCGCCCGCGGCGTCGCCCATCGCGCGGCGGTAGTCCACGAGCGCCGCCGCGACGCCCGCCTCCGCCTCGAGCGCGAACGAGCGTTCGGCGAGCCGCGTCGCGGGCTCCCAGAGGCCCTTGCGCGCCGCGATCTCGGCGGCGACGGCCAGGGAAGGAGCGTGGTCCGGAACGCGCCGGAGCGCCTCGACGAGCCGTCCCTCCGCGTCATCGTAGCGGTTCAGCTTCAGAAGAATGCGCGCCGAGCGCGACCGGCACCACGCGAAGGCCTCCGGATCGGCGGGCAGCGCGGACGCGCCGGCCAGGTCCATGAACTGCAGGGCGCCTTTGAGATCACCCGAAATCTCGCGCGCGAGGGCGATCCGGCTGAACGAGGCCGTGCAGGGCTGCCGGGCCGAGAAGCGCTCCCAGGCCGCGAACGCCTCGGGATAGCGGCCCAGATCGAAATTGGCGTCGCCGAGAGAGCCGTCGAGCTCGGGGTCGTCCGGCCGCTCGCGCTGGAGGGCCTGCGCCTCGCGGAGGAGGCCCTCGAAGTCATGGTGGGGGAGGAGCAGCCTCAGGCGGAACTTGCGCAGTTCGTAGTCGCCCGGCGACGCGTCGAGCCCGGCCTGCACCGCCGCGTCCGCGGCGAGAAGGTCGTCGTGCGCGAGCGTTCTCCGATAGCGGGCGTAAAGGCGCGCGGCCTCGGCGAGCGGTCCCGGCGGCGCCGGGGCGGGAGGATCAACGCGCTGCGCGCGAGCCGCACCCGCGGCGAGAAGGAGGGCCGCCCCCGCGAGGAGCGGGAGCGGCCGAAGGCGCAGGGCAGGAGAGTCAGCGCGCATCCTTCGTCGTCTCGATGCGGGCGAGGTCGTCGCGGTCGCGAGCGATCCGGACCTGCTCGGCGAACGCCTCGTCGGAGATGCCTTCCGGGAATCCCTTGACGGCCGGGTCCTTGATCGCCCGGATCTGCGGCGCGTGCGTGGGCGCTGCGGGGCCCGCGTGCAGGGCCGTGAAGCCGCTCGTCGGAGCCCACGTGTACGGGAAGGTGTACCGGCAGCCGCGCTGCGGGAAGTCGACGCCGTCGCCGAGCTGGCTGTTCGGAGCCTGCGCGTACTTCGGGTCGCCGCCGGCCGACGCGGGGAGGAGGCCGACGATGATGCCGGCCACCGCGCGGAGCTCGATGTCGACGACGTCGTCGCACATGCGCCGGCCGTTCGGGAAGCCGGCGGGGTCGCCGCCGAAATAACCGAGGCGACTCGCGCTCGCGAAGGGCGTCGGCGCGACAGCCGAGTTCAGGCGGAGCTGGTCCGAGTAGACCTCGCCGGGCCGCTGGGTCGGGGAGACGCCGAAGAGGGTCGCGACGCTGCCCGGCAGCCCCTGGAAGAGCGCGAGCTGGAGGTCGCCGCGCGGGCCGGGCGGGACCTGGATGCCGAAGAGGACGTTCATGTACGTCGCGAGGATCGGGTAGAGCTCTCCCGGCGTCGCCGCGTCACCCTTGAAAGCCGCTTCCTGCGCGGGCGTGGAGGCGTTCCAGGCGTCCTTGCGGCCGACGCCGACGAGGACCTCGTTCACGAGCGGGTTGCCGAGGCGCGAAACCTGCTGGTACGAACCCGACGCCGTGACGGAGCCGTCCGCGTTGATCATCCGGCTGGAGGGAATGCTCACGGTGGACCACCCGCCGAGGATCGCGGCCGGGTTCGTCGGATCGGTGACCTGCGTTCCGGTGGACGTGAGCATCGAGATCGGAACCTGAAGGGTCGTCGTGAGGACGGTGTAGCCGTAGAGCGTGTCCCGGCCGCCGCCCGTCGCGCCGACGCCGACGCCCGGCCGGCCGAGGCCGGGGCCCGTCTCGAGGTTCACCGCGTCGAAAACCATTCCGAGGTCGACGAAGAACGGGTCCTGCCGCGGGCCGACGACGACCTGGATCTTCCCGTTCGCGGCCGTCTGGATGCCGTTCGGGAGCGCGGGGTAATTCGGAGTCGTCTTGGACCCGATGTTCGGGGGCAGGACCGGCTGGTCGGTGAGGAGGCGCGTCACATTCGCGGCGGGCGGGTTCGACGTGGGGCCGGTGATCATGTCGAGCGAGTACGTCTGCGTGACGAGGAGATTCGGATCCGTGATCGAGGTGACGCCCGGCAGCGCGTAGAGGAACGTGTTCGGCTGTTTGTACGCCGTCTTGAACGTGAAGCGGAACGTGACGTCCTCGACCGCGTCGCCGTTGTTGTCGATCTTGATGTCGTACCAGGCGCCGTCCTGGAACGACGCGAAATTCGGCCCGCCCTGCGGCTCGATGAAGCCGTAGTAGTTCGACACGAGGTTCACCTTCGTCGGGTCGTTCGGGTCGCGGAAGAAGTAGAAGTCGGTGTTGTCGAGGCTCGGGTTCTTCGACGTGAAGGGCGCCTCGTTGTGGCTCGACGCGAGTGCGGGCGCCGGCGCGAGGGCCGGGGACACGAGCAGGGCGAGTGCGAGAAGGGCGAGGACACGGGCAGCGGACGGCCTGTACATGCGGTCTCCTTTGTCGGTCGTTCGGTCGGTTGCGGTGGCGTCGTTCGGATGCGGGCCGGCTTCCCCGTGTCTACGGGCCGTCCCCGGTCGCCGGATCAGGTCGGCGCGAAAGCGTGACGCCCGTCAAATCGGCGGCGGCGCGACCTGCGATCGAGTCGCGGACGCTTGACACGCGCACCCGACCGGGGCAACGCTCCGCGCCGGCAGTGGACGACACGGGAGCGGACCTCCTCGCACGCATCGTCGCGGGCGACCGCGACGCCTTCGGTGCGTTCTACGACCTCCACGCACCGGTCCTTTTCGGCTTCTGCGTCCGTATCCTGAGGGACGCAAGGGATGCCGAAGACGTGCTGCAGGAGACGTTTGTCCAGGCCTGGCGCGACGCGCGCCGATTCGACGCCGCACGCGCGTCCGTGCGCGGCTGGCTGTTCACGATCGCCCGCAGCCGGGCGCTCGATCGCTGGCGGAGCCGGCGGTCGGTGGAGAAGAGGATCACGTCGGCGGACGCTCCGGACCTCGAGCGGGCAGCCGGCGCCGCCGGGGAAGCGTCGTCGGCCGACGTCAGGGACTTCGTCGAGCGCTCCCTCGCGCAGCTGGGCGAGAACGAGCGGGCAGTTCTCAGGCTCGCCTACTTCGAGGGCTGCACGCAGGAGGAGATCGCCGAGCGGCTCGTCGAGCCGCTCGGGACCGTGAAGAGCCGCACCCGGTCCGCTCTCGCGAAGCTCCGGACGATCGCGGCGAACGCGCAAAAGGAGGCCGGCCGTGGCTGAAGGGCGCGACCGCGGCCTCCGGGCCGCCCGAGCCGCGGAAGAAGCCGCCTTCTGGGCGGCGTCGCTCGAGGCCGAGCTCGACGCGCGCGACACGGGCGCGAGGATCGAGCCGCCCGCCGAGGTCCGGGGCCGCGTCCTGTGGGAGACCCGCGGCGCGGGCGATGAGAGCGAGGCGCGCACGGCCGCGGCGGCGCCGCCGGACCGCAGGCTCGCGCGGATGTTCCTCGCTCTCGGCGTGGCCGCGTCCCTCCTCCTCGCGGCCACGTTCGGGGCGCTCTGGGTCACGACGCGCGCGGACCTCGCGGCGACGCGGGAGAACGTCGTGCGCCTCGAGCGGACGGTGAAGGAGAACGAGAAACAGGTCGCCCTGGCCTCGCAGGAGGCCGCCTGGCTGAGGGACCCGCGCGTGCAGGTTGCGCTCCTCAAGGGGCTCGAAGGGACTTCAACCGCGCGCGCCAAGCTCCTCTGGAACCCGGTGACGAAGCAGGGAATTCTGTGGGCCTCCGGCCTGCCGCCCCTGCCGCTCGAGAAGAGCTACGAGCTTTGGGCGTTCGTGGGCGACCAGCCGGTCCCCGCAGGAACGTTCGACTCTGCGAGCGGCGCCGGGACGGTCATCCCGATCTCGAGGCAGGAAACGCTCGACGACGCGCCCGTGAAGTTCGCGGTCTCGGTCGAGCCGAAGGGCGGCGTCCCGAAGCCGACGGGCGCGATCGTCCTCGTTGGAGAGAGGTTCTAGTCCGGAAGGACTCAGCCGCGTCGCGAGGTGAGGAATCCGGCGGCGGTCAGCGCGAGGCCGAGCAGAACGAGCAGGGACGGCGAGAGCGTCGGCACGTTAGGCGGACCTCCGGGTGTCGGGGTAGGGGTCGGCGTGGGCGTCTCCGTCATCGTTGCCGTCGGGGTGTCCGTCGCAGTCGGCGTGCTCGTCGCGGTTGCGGTCGGCGTAACCGTGGGAGTAATCGTCGGAGTCCGGGTGGGGGTGACGGTCGGCGTCGCCGTCGGTGTAACCGGGGGCGTGATCGTCGGGGTCTGCGTGGGGGTGATCGTGGGTGTCTGAGTCGGCGTGATCGTCGGGGTTCGCGTGGGCGTGACTGTCGGTGTCTGAGTCGGCGTGACCGTCGGGGTCGCCGTGGCGGTCGGCGTGACCGTGGGGGTGATGGTCGGCGTCTGTGTGGGCGTGATCGTCGGGGTCGGCGTGGGGGTGATGGTCGGCGTCGCCGTCGGCGTAACCGTGGGAGTGACCGTCGGGGTCTGCGTGGGCGTGACGGTGGGTGTCTGAGTGGGCGTGACCGTCGCGGTCGCCGTGGCAGTCGGCGTGACCGTGGGGGTGATGGTCGGCGTAACCGTGGGTGTGATCGTTGGGGTCGGCGTGGGTGTGATCGTGGGTGTCTGGGTCGGCGTGATCGTCGGCGTCTGTGTGGGCGTGACGGTGGGCGTCTGCGTGGGCGTGGCCGTCGCGGTCGGGGTCGGGGTCGGTGTAACGGTGGGCGTGATCGTCGGGGTCTGCGTGGGGGTGACGGTGGGCGTCTGCGTGGGCGTGACCGTCGCGGTCGGGGTCGGAGTCGGTGTAACGGTGGGCGTGATCGTCGGGGTTTGGGTGGGTGTGATGGTCGCCGTCGGGCTCGGGGTGACGGTCGCCGTCGCCGTGGGTGAAGGGGTGACCGTCGGAGTCTGAGTCGGTGTGATCGTGGGGGTCTGCGTCGGCGTGACGGTGGGCGTCAGCGTGGGCGTGATCGTCGGCGTCAGCGTGGGCGTGATCGTCGCCGTGGGCGTCGGCGTGGTCGTCGGGCTCGGCGTGGGCGTCGACGTGGAGGTCGGCGTCGTCGTGTCGGTCGGCGTGACCGTCGGGGTCGGCGTGTCCGTCGGCGTCGGATCCTGGAGCGCGACCGTGATGGTCTTGCTGCCCGAGACCGAGTCGTCAAAGAGCGGCGCGGTGTGCACGGTGCCGGCGTAGTCGACGCGGGCCGTGGCGGTGTGGACGCCGGCGTGGACGTTGATCGGACACCCGATCGACGTGAACGTGTTGGTCGTCTCCGAAGGAGAGGAGAAATCGGAGGCCACCGTGATCGGGCTGCTGAGGTCCGGCGCTCCGTTGTTGTTCGGGCAGAAAAACGTGACGTTGATCGTGTCCGCGTCGCAGGCGAGGGTCGTCGGCGGGTCGCTGCTGACGTTCGACACGGTGATCGTGTACGTCTCGGTCGAACCGTTCACGACGAAGCCGGTCGGGTCCTGGATGACGATGAGCTTCAGGGCCGTTTCGTTGCAGCCCGCCGGCGATTGCGAGTTCGGCCTTCTCGAACGAACCTGGGTGACTCGCCGGGCGACGTCCACCTGGCCCGTCGGCGGCGGCGCCGCGCGAAGGTGCGCGCTCTGGGCACGCGCCTGGTCCGAGCGCTCGACCATGAGGAGGACCAGGCCAAGGACGACCGTGGCGACCCCGGCTGATTTCAGAAAGGACGAAGTGCGCGACAGGCCGGTTCCCGGGGTCGACCTCACGAGACCTCCTGATACACGCCGAGCGAGGCACCCCTACGCACCTGCGTGGCCGGATCCGACGTGTACACAGAACCTAACATCGCGGTGGCAATCCGCCCTGATGCACCTGCGCTACGCGGCGTGCTTCCGACAATGCGCCCGGACGGCCCGCGGGCGAGGCGTCATTCCTCCCGGAACGCCGGATTCCGCGTCAAACGGCGCCGCAGCGCACGAATTTCCCGTCGAACGGCCCGTCCGGGCGGTCCGCATGCACGCCGCACCGGGCGCCGCTCACCGGCGCGGCTCTTGCGTCAGTTCGTCACGACCATGGGCACGTACGAGCCGTCCGACGTGCGCGTGCCGGGCGATGGACCGTCGTTGACGACGCCGTAGGCGACGAAGTCCGACGTTCCCGAGCTCGGACGAATCCGCGCGTAGCCGTGCGCGATTCCGGCGCCCGAGAGGATTCCGCTGACTTGCGTCCATTGCCCGCCCGTCAGCGGGATCGTCATCGTCCGGACCGCTGTCGCCGAGCCGGTGTCCGCGTCGAAGACGTCGACGACGTATGCCACCGTTGCGGGATCCCCGGCGCGTGCGTCCGCGATCGCGAGGTTGGTGCGAACGTCCGCGTCCTGGCGCAGCCCGTATACCCAGGCCTCGCTCCGGGCGCGGGCGGACGCGTCGACGGCGGGATACGAGAGGCCGTACGAGCCGCCGCGGCTCGTGTCGGGGTTCGGGTTGGACGTCCGCACCTGCGCGACGGCGCCTGTGACCAGAAGCGTGCCCCCCTGCGGGCCCGACACGGGGATCGCGAGACCGCATCCGCGCAGGTATGCGAGCGCGTTCGGCTGCACGAGCTGGCGGCGGGTGCCCAGCGTCGTCGAGCAGGTTCCGCTTCCCGCTCCCGAGAACGCCGAGGACGCGGTGTACGTGAGCGTGACCGTCACGGGCGCGGACGTCGGGTTCGTGAGCGTGAGGTCGGATGTGAAGTGCGGCGGACCCGGGACGTCGAGAATCACCGGGACGAGGCCGCCGGTGGCGTTGGGGACGAGAGTGCTGCCGTCCGACGTCCCGCCGCCCGAGCTCCCGCCGTCGACGAGAACGCCGTAGGCGATGAACCGGTCGGCGCCCGACGTGAGCCTCACGCGCGCGTACCCGCTCGCGATGCCGAGGAGGCTCAGGACGGGCGTGTACCGGAGGATCGAGTTGAACTGGAAGAACTCCCCGGGCTGGAGCGTCTTCGTGAGAGGCGCCCCCGCGAGGCCGCCGCTGTCGCCGTCGTAGAGCTGAATCTCGACGGAGACGGGGCCGGACGTCGCGCCGGACGAGGTCCCCGGCGCGTGGACGACCGCGAGGTTCGAACGGAAGGACGCGTTCTCGCGCAGACCGTAGATCCACGCGTCGGTCGCGGTGGCGGATCCCGCGGCGACGGCCGGCGCGAAGGTGCCGAAGGCGCCTCCGACGGCGGTCGAGAGATTCGGCGTGGACGTCCGCGAGCCCGCGAAGACGAGAGAGGGATCGCTCACGCCGACGAACGTCGCGAAGAACGTCCCGAACTTGGCGGACCCGTCCGAAGGCAGCGCCCATCCACTGGCCGCGAGGTACGCGATGGCGTCGGGGATGGTGATCTGGCGTCCCGCCGGCAGCGTCCGCGCCAGGGCGGGGCCGCCGGCGCCCGGCGTACCGGGCGCGGGGACGTAGACGAGGACGAGCGTCGCATCGACGCCGCTGCGGTTCACGGCGACGAAGTCCGACGTGTAGTGCGACGAGGCGGCGCCGTGGATGTCGAGGACGACCGGCACCTGCACGGTCGCGCCGGACGGCGGCGCGGCGGGGACGCCTCCGACCGTGAGGAACAGGGCGACGCTGCGGACGACCGACCCGGACGTCGCGGTGACGTCGACGCGGTACGTGCCCGCTGCGGCGCCCGAAGCGCTGAGCGTGAGGGTGCCGGGCTGAGTGCGCGACACGACGCCCGCCGAAGCGTTCAGGGGGTTGACCGGAAAGAAGGCGGCCGTTACGCCCGCGGGGAGGCCCGCGACCGCGACGGTCGCTACGGCGTCCGCGCCAGCCGCGAGGGTCTGGTAGAGCGAGAGGCCGACGACGACGCTGCCGTCCCCCGGAAGGGCCGGCGTTGCCGGGCTGGCCCCGAGCGTGAAGTCCGTCGTGCCCGTCACGGGAGGCGGCAATGCGGACGCGAGCGCGGCGGCGTTGACCGAGCCGAGCCCGGTCGTGGCGTCGAAGCCGGGCGCAGCCTCGTAGCCGGTCACCCCCGGGACCGAGTTGTTTCCGGTCGTGACGTCGTGGAAGACGGCCGCGCCCGGCGCGGACGCCGGCGCGCCGGCGACGCCGTACTGCGTGCGGCCGACCGTGTAGAGGAGCGGGTTCAGCGTGCCGAGCCGCCTGCCCGCCTTCTGTCCGATGAGCGCGGCGATGCCGGCGAAGGAGGGAGAGGAGGCCGACGTGCCTCCGATGGAGACGAGTCCGCTCGTGGCGGCCGTGTGGCCCTGCACGATGAGGTATCCCGTGTGGCCGGCGGCCGCGAGGGAGACGTCGGGCACCCAGCGGGCATTGTCCGCGGGAAGGCCCGCGACGTTCTGCCAGGGCGGGCGCGAGAAGACCGCGCTCGGGCCGCCGCCGGTCGACCACAGGCCGAAGCCGCCGGCCGTCGTGCCGCTCTCGTTCCAGGCCGCCTCCGGGATGTAGCCCTTGACGGATTTTCTCGTCGTCGGGTCGCTCGTCGCGCTCCAGTAGGCCGACGGGTTCGCCGTGTCGAGGAACTGCGTGCCGCCCACGCACGTGGCGTAGGGCGATGAGCCCAGGCCGTTCACCCCGGCGACCGTCCCCATCGACTCGAATCCGCGCTGACAGCCGGCGACACCGCTGTCTCCCGACGAGACCATCACGGAGATCCCTTGCGCGGCGGCCTGCGCCCAGACGTTCGTGTAGAACGCGGTCTCCGTTTCGTCGATGTAATCCTCGCAGAGGCCGTACGACGCAGACAGTACGTCCGCGACGTCATGGCTCACGGCGTAGAGCGCGGAAAGGTCGATCCCGTCCGTGGTCTGCGTCGTCGCGGAGGTGATGAGGAGCGTGCGCGCTGCCGGAGCGACCGCGCCGGCCCACTGGATGTCGAGATCGGACTCGACCTCGTCGCCGTTGATCCCGGGGTCGGAGCCGTTCAGGACGACGACGGGGTCGTTCGGCGGCAGCCCGAAGTACGACCGGAAGAACGTCGTGTCGGCCACGTTGATGTTCGTCCTCGCGATGAGGCCGATCGTCCGTCCGCGGCCGTTCACGCCGGAGGCCGCGAGCGGGTCCACGCCGTAGATCGCCGTGAAATCGGCCGGGGCAAGCGCGTGGTCGCCGCTGGACAGGTTGGCGGACATGACTCGCGCAAAAGAGTGCCGGCGCACGAACGAGTGGAGCGAAAGGACGCCGGCGACCCGTCGGGCGAGATCGGCCGGAAGTCGCGGCGGCTTCAGGTTCGCGATCCGAACCCTGCCGTCGGCGAGGACCTCGTGGATCTCCGTGTCGAACGCCGCTTCCACGTCCGCAACACGGCCGGAGAACACGAGCGCGGCGCGCCCGGCCGGCGCGTCCTCCACCTCAAGCCCGTGGCCCGTGAGCCAGGTGACGAGAGCGGCGACGTCGCCATCCGAGGCGCCGAAACGCTGCTCGAACTCGGCAGGCGAGAGCCAGCGGTGGAAGTCGGGAGACGCGGGGTCGTGCTGGCCGGCGAGGATGCGCGCGAGGCCGGCCGGGTCGCGCGGCGGCAGGACGAGAATCACGCGCTCGAGCCGCGCCTCTCCGTCCAATCGGCCGATGTCCTGGGCGCCCGCGGCCTCGTGCGGCACGGTGCCGACGTCCGCGAGCGACTTGCCGGGCATTGCGCCGGAAGCGGCGCTGACCGTGAAGAGGAGCGGGACGAGAGCGGCCACCCCTGCGAAGAAGCGCAACCCCTTCATGATTCCCTCCCTCGGCCCATGCCCCTCATGGGAGAACGGACGGCAGACGACGCGAACCTGACGCATTCTAGTCGGGGCGTTTCGTACGCAGGGAAAGGTGACGGGCGCTACTCGCCCAGCCGGAGGAGCGCGTCCGCGAGGTCCGTCGCCGAGGGCGGCCGGCGGTTCGCGCTCTTCGCGAGGCAGGACGCGACGAGGCGTTCGAGGAGCGCGGGGAGATCGGGCCGGAGCTCCGTGAGCGGCTGCGGCTCGTCGGAGACGTGGCGCCGCATCACTTCGCCCGGCGTCGCGCCGCCGATCGGCCGCTTGCCGGTGAACATCTCGTAAAGGACGACGCCGACGGAGTAGATGTCGCTGCGTTCGTCCACGGCCTCGCCGCGGGCCTGCTCCGGGCTCATGTAGTACGGCGTTCCGACCGTGGCGCCGTCGGCCGTGTCCTCCCCGCCCGCGGCCCGGGCGATCCCGAAGTCCATGAGCTTCACGACGCCGTTCGGCAGCACCATGATGTTGGGCGGCTTGATGTCGCGGTGAACGATCCCGGCCTCGTGGACCGCGGCGAGGCCGCGGCAGAGCTGCTTGGCGATCTGGAGGCCCGGCCCGAGGGCGACGAGGCCGCGTCGGTCGAGAATGTCGCGGAGTGTCGTCCCGGGCACGAACTCCATCGTGAGGAAGCGGACGCCTTCGGCCTCGCCGAGGTCGTGCGTGCGGACGACGTTCCGGTGGGTGATTTTTCGCGCGAGCCGGATCTCCTGTTTGAGCGTCTGGGCGGCGCCGGATCCTTCGTCGAATGCGTCCGGGAGGAGGACCTTCAATGCGACCTCGTCCTCCAGCTCGCGGTCGATCGCCCGGTAGACGGTGCCCATTCCTCCCCGGCCGAGCAACCCGGTGACTTCATAGCGTGCCGCGAAAACGGTGCCGACGCGCGGTCCCGCGAAGGCCCGCGCGGCTGCGTCCGGCGCCGTGGCGCGCGCGGCGATCGTCTTGCCGTGCGTCGCGAACGCGTCGCGGCCGACTCCGGCGACCATCTGTTCGAGGGCGGCCTTTTCCCGGAGCTCGCCCACCATGGCCGAGAACGCCCGGGCGAGCGCGCCGACCTCGCCGCCGCCCGCCTCGGGAAGACGGACGTCGAGGTCGCCCTCGCGGATGGCCGCGGCTCCGCGGGCCAGCTCCTCGAGCGGCCTCGCGATGCGCCGCCCCATGGCGAAAGAGACGGGGAGGGCGACGAGAAGCGCGAGGGCCCCCACTTCGAGGAGCGTGTCGCGGATCCTCCGGAACGCGGCCGTTTCCTCGTCGCGCGATCGCGAGGCGACGAACGCCCCGAGCGTCTCGCCGGCGGCGCTCTTGAGAGGGACCGCGCCGAGGATGCGCTCCTCGCCCGCGACGGAAACGTCCAGAGGCCCCGCCGGCATGCCCTTTTCGAACAGCAGGTCGACGGCGGCGGTCTGCGCCGCGAGCGCCGGGACGAGCGCGGCGCCGCGGAACCCCTCCGTCGCGGCGGTCGTCTCGAGGACGGGGCGCTCACCCCTCTTCGCGACGTTTGCGACGAACCCCGCCTGGCCTTTCGTGATGGACTGCAGCGTCCGGGCGCGGGCCGCATCGAGCGGAACCGCCGCGGCGAGGACGCCGACGAGGCGCCCCTCGCCCACGGAGGCGTCACCCGACAGCACGGGCACGGACGCGACGTACGAGAGCGTCTTTCCCTCCCGGATCACCGCCGTCGAGGGGACGCCCTTGAGCGCATCCGCAACCCACTTGACCGATGCGAAGGATCGGCGGTTGCCCTCGTTGACCTCCTGGTCGCTCCGGTCGAGGAGGACGGCGCGCTCGTCGAAGAGGAAGACGGTCCCGGCGTCGATCTTCCCGGGCTGCGCCTTGTCGACCGTCCAGTCGTGCAGCGTCTTCTGGTCTCGCAGCGCGAAAAGCCCCTTCGTTCCCGGCTCATCCGCGACGCCCGTGAGCTGCCGCCTGAGGCCTTCCTCGAGGCTGATCTGGTACGAGCCCACGACGCCGGGAAGGTCGCGCAGGCTCTCGCGGATGCTCTTCTCCGCGGCCTGATTCGCGCGCCACGTTCCGACCGCGATCGCCGTGCCGAGCGTCGCGAAGACGAGGAGCACGGCCGCGAAGAAGAACTTCGTCGCGAGGCCGGCCCCGCGCGCGGGCAGCGCCTTCGGCGTCCTCGCGGTCCCCGGCACGGCCGTCGGATCGAGCGCGACGGTCGTGTCGGACGTGGCGAGCGGCGTCTCGCGGGTCACCGCGCGGCCGGTCTCGTCAGTACTGGTTGCCATCGTCGTCGGGAGGAGGGTAGTCCTTCCCGTACTTGTTCTTGTGTCCGGCGTCGCGGAAGGCCGACCCGTCCAGAGAGATCGCGAGCGAAGCCGCGCCGCCCGCGGGCACGTCCACGACGCCCGTGAAGTCGCCGCCACGCTCGTCCCACGCGCGAACCGTCGCTTTCCCGGCCGGGACGTCCCCGAGGACGGCCGTTCCGTCGCTCCCCGCCTGCGCCCAGATCGCGCCGTCGATCACGACGAGGATGGCCGCCATCTGCGGATGGATGTTGCAGTAGATGCGAACGGGGCCGGGGGTTTCGAACGACATCGTCCGCGAAGCGCCGTTGCGGTACAGGCCGAGGTCGAAACGCGCCTTCTCGGAGAGGCTGAAGACGTTGTGGTAGATCCTGTCGAGGTTCGGGAACTGGACCGTTCCTCCCATCGGGACGACCGCGACGTGCGGATCGAATCGCTTGTCCTTCGATGCGATCTTCGGCCGTGCGCCGGGCGCGGCGCGGCGCGCGGCGGCGGGGTCGACGACCCAGACGACGGTGCCAGCGCCGGGGACCGCGTTCTTTTCGGCGTCGAGGACCGAGACCGTAACGCGGATCTCGCCCGCGGCCGCGGTGAGTGCGACGGCGAGCGGCAGAAGCAGGGCGTAACGGGCGGACCGAAGGGCGCTCACGGGGCCTCCACGGCAGACGCTACGTGACGGCGCGGCCTCTGTCGAGCACGAGCGAGAGCGGGCCGGGAGAACGACCGCCACGCGGGGTGCGTAGCCGGGGCGTGATGCAGCTGACTCAGTGGAGGAGCGGCGGCGCCGCCGTCAGAATCAGGGCGAGGAGATCGCATGAGGAGCCGCTTCGTCCTCCACGAAGTCGGACCGCGCGACGGCCTCCAGGTCGAGAAGCAGACGGTCCCCACCGCGACCAAGCGCGCCTGGATCGAGACGCTCCTCGACTCGGGCGTCGACATCGTGCAGGTCGGGTCGTTCGTCAACCCGGAGAAGGTCCCGCAGATGGCGGACACGGACGCCCTGTTGCGCGAGCTCGCGTCGCGGCCTCCGGGGAAGGGCGTCCTCTCGGGCCTCGTCCTGAACGAGAGGGGCCTCGACCGCGCGCTCGCCTGCGGCGTCCCGCTCGTCTGCCTCGGCGTCTCGGCGAGCGATACGCACAGCCGGAAGAACACGGGAATGGGGACGGAGGAGGCGACGCGCCGGATCGTCGCGACCGCGCAGAAAGCGGTCGAGGCGGGTCGGGCCGTCCAGGTCTCGGTCCAGTCCGCGTTCGGCTGCGGCTTCGAGGGGCCGGTGCCCGAGGAGCGCGTCCTCGCGATCGTGAAGGAGTACCTCGCCGCGGGCTTCAGGCGCATCTCGCTCGCGGACACCGCGGGCCACGCGTACCCCGAGCAGGTCGAGCGTCTCTACGGCGCGATCCTCGCGCTCGCGCCGGACGCCGAGCCCGCCTGCCACTTCCACGACACGTACGGCCTCGGGATGGCGAACGTCTGGGCCGCGATGCGCGCCGGCGCCGTCTCGTTCGAGTCGTCGTTCGCGGGCCTCGGCGGGTGCCCGTTCACGAAAGTCGCCGCGGGGAACGTCGCAACCGAGGACGTCGTCGCGGGGTGGCAGCGCTCCGGGATCCGGACGGACGTCGACCTCGCCGCCCTGATCGGGGTCGCCCGTTCGGTCGCGGCGCACTTCGGCCGCGAGATGCCGGGACGCGTGTACAAGACCGGGCCGGTGCCGGCGGCTCCAAAAAGGGTGGAGGTCTCCGCGTGACGAAGAAGGCCCTCGAAGGGATCCGCGTCCTCGACCTGACGAACGTCCTCTCGGGGCCGTTCGCGACGCTCCACCTCGCGCTCCTCGGCGCCGAGGTGATCAAGATCGAGAACCCGCTGGACGGCGACCTCGCGCGCAAGCTCGGCAACGTCCCGAAGCTGAACAAGGAGCTCATGGGGACGAGCTTCCTCGCGCAGAACGCGAACAAGAAGTCGATCACGCTGAACCTCAAGAAGAAGGAAGCAAAAGAGATCTTCCTGAGGCTCGTCGCGGACGCCGACGCCGTCGTCGAGAACTTCCGGCCCGGCGTCATGGCGCGCCTCGGCGTCGGCTGGGACGCGATGCGCGCCGTCAACCCGCGCCTCGTCTACTGCGCGATCTCCGGCTTCGGCCAGGACGGCCCCGACGCGGACAAGCCGGCCTACGACCAGATCATTCAGGGCCTCTCGGGGACGATGGCTGTCAACGGCGACGAGCGGCTGAACCCGCTGCGCTGCGGCTTTCCGGTCTGCGACACCGTCGGCGGGCTGACGGCGGCGTTCGCGATCATGACGGCCCTCTTCCACCGCGAGCGGACGGGCGAGGGCCAGATGATCGACGTCGCCCTCCTCGACGCCGTCATGCCGCTCATGGGCTGGGTCGCCGCGAACCTCCTGATCGGCGGCCAGCAGCCGGTCCTCATGGGGAACGACAACTTCACGGCGGCGCCGAGCGGCGTCTTCCGGACGGGCGACGGCTACGTGAACGTCGCAGCGAACAAGCAGGAGCAGTGGGAGTCCGTCTGTGACGTCCTCGGCGTCCCGGAGCTCAAGACCGACCCGAGGTTTGCGGAGCGGGACACGCGCAAGAAGAACCGCAGGGAGCTCACGCCGCTCCTCGAGGCGAAGCTCGCCTGGAAGACGACGAAGGAGTGGGTCGCGCTCCTGAACGCGAAGGACGTCCCGTCGGGCGAGATCCTCGGCCTCGACGACGCGCTCCACCAGCCGCAGATCGCGCACCGCGGGACGCTCGCAACGGTCGACGCGCCCGGGATCGGGCCGCTGCCGCTCTTCAACCTCCCGGCGATCCTCCGCGCGACGCCGGCCGCGGTCGAAGCCCCGCCGCCGCGCCTCGGCGAGCACACCGCAGAGGTCCTCGGCCGCCTCGGCTACTCCCCGGCGGACCTCGCGGCGCTGAAGCAGGCCGGCGTCGTCTGACGGGCGGCGTCCGGCCGTGCGTTAGAATTCCTCCACACGTCGCCCGGAATCCACCACACGGCGCGCTGCCGGTGCGCCTCCAGGAAAGGAACCGTCATGAAGCAACTCGGCTCCGTCGTTCTCGTCCTCCTCGCGGCCGCGACACTGTCCGCCTCGGCGGGCGCCCCGCCGAAGGCCGCTGCCGGCGCGGCCGGGAGCGAACAGGCCAAGGTTTACGCGGCCTGGGTCAAGGCCGTGAAAGCCGGCGACCTCGCGGCGTGGAAGAAGCTCGTCCCGGCCGAAGCCTCGCAGCAGATCGAGGCCCAGGCCAAGGAGATGAAGAAGACGCCGAAGGACGTCGTCGAGTTTCTCGGGATGATGACCCCCGATGAAAACACCGTCACCGGCCTCAAGGTCGACGGGACGAAGGCGACGCTCTCGGTCACCGGGAAGACGAAGGGCGAACCGAAGCCGTCGTACGGAAAGGTCGAGATGATCCAGGAAGGCGGAGCCTGGAAGGTCGGCAAGCAGAGCTGGAGCGACAAGGCGGAGTAGCGGCCCCGGAAACGCTCCCATGACGCTCGGCGCGGGACAGAAGCTCGGACCGTACGAAATCCTCGCTCCTCTCGGCGCGGGAGGGATGGGCGAGGTGTACCGCGCGCGCGATTCGCGCCTGAGGCGCGAGCTCGCGATCAAGGTGCTCCCGCCGGAGCTCGCGAACGACCCCGACCGCCGCCAGCGCTTCGAGCAGGAGGCGCGCGCCGCCTCCGGCCTGAACCACCCGAACATCGTCACGATCCACGACATCGGATCCTCCGATTCGACGGTCTTCATCGCGATGGAGCTCGTGGACGGGAAGAACCTGCGGGAGGTGCTCCTGTCCGGCGCGCTGCCGACGAAGCGCCTCCTCGACATTGCCTCCCAGATCGCCGAGGGCCTCGCCAAGGCGCACGCCGCCGGGATCGTCCACCGCGACCTGAAGCCCGAGAACGTCATGGTGTCGAAGGACGGGGTCGTCAAGATCCTCGACTTCGGCCTCGCGAAGCTCCTGAAGGACCAGCCCGACGGCGGCACGGACGTCCCGACGGCGACGCGGGCGGGCACGGTCATGGGGACCGTCGGGTACATGTCGCCCGAGCAGGCGAGCGGCAAAACGCTCGACTTCCGGTCCGACCAGTTTTCCCTCGGATCGATCCTGTACGAAATGGCGTCCGGCAAGCGCGCGTTCGAGAGGTCCACGGGCGCCGAGACGCTGACCGCGATCATTCGCGAGGAGGCCGAGCCCCTCGGGCGCCTCGCTGCGAGCGTACCGGGGCCGTTCCGCTGGCTCGTGGAGCGCTGCCTGCAGAAGGACCCGGAGGAGCGCTACGCCTCGACGCGGGACCTCGCGCGCGACCTGAAGAGCATCCGCGAGCATCTGTCCGACTCCGCGTCGGTGGCCGCCGTTTCGGGCCCCGCCGCCGCGGCCCGCCCGGCCCGCGGGCGGCGCGGCTCGAGGGCCGCGCTCGCCGTGGCGGGGGTCCTCCTCGGTCTCGCCGGAGGCGCGCTCCTCGAGAAGCGCTTCAGCCGGACCGCGCCCCCGTCCTATCAGCAGATCACGTTCGGCAGCGGGACGATCCGGGCCGCGCGCTTTGCACCGGACGGGCAGACGATCGTCTTTTCCGCAGGCTGGGACGGCGGGCCGCTCAAGCTCTTCCTGAAGCACCCGTCCAGCCCGGACTCGCTGCCGCTCGCGCTTCCGGCCGCGAACCTCCTCGGGATCTCGCCCACCGGCGAGATGGCGATCGCCGTCGACTGCCGGTCGAACCACCCCGGCGTCTGCGCGGGCACGCTCGCGCGCGCCGCGCTGACGGGCGGAGCGCCGCGCGACGTGGCGGAGGGGATCCAGGAAGTCGACTGGGCGTCCGACGGGTCCTCGATGCTCGTCGTGCGCGACGCCGGCGGAAAGTCCCGGATCGAATTCCCGATGGGCAAGGTCCTCTACGAGACCGCGGGCCACGTGAGCTACGCGCGGCTGTCGCCGAAGGGCGACCGGATCGCGTTCCTCGACCACGCGTTCCCGCTGGATGACGCAGGCACGGTCGCCGTGATCGACCTCGCGGGAAAGAAGACGAAGCTGACCGGCCAGTGGGCGAGCGAGCACGGCCTCGCGTGGGCGCCGGACGGCGGGGAAGTCTGGTTCACGGCCACCGAGGCGGGCGCGAACCGCTCTCTCTACGCCGTCACGCTCTCGGGCCGGCTCCGCGTCGTGACGCGCGTGCCCGGCGGCCTGAAGCTCCACGACATCGCGAAGAGCGGCAAGGTCCTCCTGACGCGCGAGAGCCCGCGCGTCGGGATCCTCGGGATGCTCCAGGGAGACACGCGGGAACGCGACATGTCGTTTCTCGACTACTCGTTCGCCGCGGACATGTCGGCAGACGGAAAGCTGCTTCTCTTCGACGAGGAAGGCGAGGCGGGCGGCGCGAGCTACACGGTCTACCTGCGCAAGTCCGACCACTCCCCGGTCGTCCGTCTCGGGGAGGGGAACGCCCTCGCGCTCTCGCCGGACGGCAAATGGGCGCTCTCGATCCTGCCTCTCCCGAACTCTCCGATCCGGCTCCTGCCGACCGGGACCGGCGATCGCCGGGAGCTCAATCTGCCGGGGCTCAGCGCGGAACAGGGCGCGACGTGGTTCGCCGACAGCAAGCGCATCCTCTATGCCGCGAGCGAGGTCGGGAAGGGCGTCCGCCTCTTCGTGCAGGAGATCGAAGGCGGAAAGCCGCGGCCCGTCACGCCGGAGGGAATCGCGACCGCGCTTCCGGGGTTCGCGGTCTCGCCCGACGGGAGGTTCGTCGCCGCGGTCGGTCCGGACCAGAAGGGCGCCGTCTACCCGGTCGACGGCGGCGAGCCGCGCCCGATCCCGGCCCTCCTGCCCGGAGAGTTCCCGCTGCGATACACGGCCGACGGCCGCTCGATCTACGTCTGGAAGCGCGGCGACCTGCCCGCGCGGATCTCGCGCCTCGACCTCGAGTCGGGCCGGCGCGAGGTCTGGAAGGACCTCCTCCCGGCGGATCCGGCAGGCGTCGAGCGGATCTCGAACGTCCTCGTCACGCCGGACGGCAAGGGCTACGCGTATTGCTACGCGCGGCTCCTCTCCGACCTCTTCGTCGTCGAAGGATTGAAGTAGACCCCTGCCCCCTCTTCGGGGCGCACCCGCCAGCGGGACGGATGCGGGTTGATGCAGATGCGTCAGCGGAAGCCGAACGTTCGCGGGCGATACACTCCTCGGCGTCTGGAGACGTGATGGCAGCAGACCGGGACCCGCTCCCCGTGGACATCCTCGCCGCGTCACGGCTCCTCCTCGTCGACCTCTGCACGATCTCCTCGGAGAGCGGAAACGCCGCGGGCCTTCGGCTCGTCGCCGCGCGGCTCACGCCAGAGCTGGAGCGCCACGGCCTCTCCGTCGAGGTCGCCGAGGAGCGCGACGCGCACGGCGCGATGCAGCCTGTCCTCCTCGCGCGCGGTCCGGCGGCCGCGGACACCCACCTCCTGCTCGTGGGCCACATGGACACCGTCCTGCCGGCGATCCCGCCGAAGGCCGACGGCGACCGCCTGCTCGCGACCGGCGCGCTCGACATGAAGGGCGGCCTCGCGATGCTCGTCGGCGCGCTCGACCTTCTCGCGGCCTCCGGCCGGAAGGCGCCCGCCGACCTCCTCCTCGTCGCGGTCCCCGACGAGGAATCCGAGGGCGCGATCTCGACTTCCGCCATGCGCCGTTACAGCGAAAACGCGCGGCTCGTCCTCGTCCTCGAACCGGGCCGCGCGTGCACGGGCGGAGAGACGCTCGTCACGGGCCGGCGCGGCCTCACGGAGTGGAAGCTCGAAGCCGACGGCAAGGCCGCGCATTCCGGCCTCGCCTATTGGGATGGCAGGTCCGCGCTCGCCGCCGTCGCCGACTTCGCCGCCCGCGCGCAGAAGCTCTCCGTGCGCGGGCCCGGCCTCACCGTGAACGTCGCGCGCCTCGTGGGCGGTGACGCCGGCTTCGTGAACGGCCTCGGCGCGAACGCCGGCCTCCTCGGGACGTCGCGTCAGCTCAACGTCGTCTCCGATCGCGCCGTCGCCGAGGGTGAATTCCGGTACCTGACGGCCGCCGAGGGCGTGGCCGCCGGCGACGAGCTCGCGGCGCTCGCCGGGCGCGTCGCGTCCGAGCACGGCGTGACGATGCGTTTCGCGACGGGCGCCACGGTGCCGCCCGTGAGCCCGCACGGGCCCGGCGCGGACCTCGCGCGCCGCGCCGTCGCGCTCGGAAAGGCGCGCGGGTTCCACCTCGAGCTCGAGGAAGACCGCGGCGGCATCTCGTTCCCGAACTTCCTTGCGGACCCGGGTCGCATCCCCGTCGTGGACGGCCTTGGCCCCGTGGGCGACGGGATGCACACCCGCGAGGAGTGGCTCGACCTCGATTCGCTCGAGCGCCGTTCGATCCTTCTCGCGGACCTCCTCGCGGCGCTCTGACCGGATGACGATGACCGACGCCGCGCCGCCCGAACGCCGGATCCGCATGCCCCACACGCTCGTGATCGTGGGGAGCCTCATCGTCTTCGTCCTCGTCCTGTCGTGGCTCGTGCCCTCGGGCGCGTACCAGACCGTCGACAAGGGCGGCCGGCAGGTGACGATTCCCGGCACCTACCAGCGCGTCGCGAAGGTCGTCCTCGGGCCGCAGTGGCTCGTGATCGCGCCGATCCGCGGCTTCCTCGACGGATCGCTCATCATCGCGTTTCTCCTCTTGATCGGCGGCGCCTTCAACGTGATCCAGACGACGGGAATCGTCGAGCAGGGCATCCGGAAGATCACGTCGGCGCTCGCCGGAAGACCGCATCTCGAGAAACTGATGATCCCGGTCCTCATGACGGTCTTCTCCCTCGCGGGGTCGGTCTTCGGGATGGCCGAGGAGGTCATCCCGTTCGTCCTCATCTGCGTGCCGCTCGCGCTGTCGCTCGGGTACGACTCGATCGTGGGCGTCTCGATCCCGTTCCTCGGAGCAGCCTCCGGGTTCGCAGCCGCGTTCTTCAACCCGTTCACGGTCGGCCTCGCACAAGGGCTCGTCGGCCTGCCGCTGTACTCCGGACTCGGGTACCGCGTGATCACGTGGTTCGTCTGCACGGGCGTGATCGTCGGGTGGGTGATGGTCTACGCCGCGCGCGTCAAACGCCGGCCCGAGTCGAGCCCCGTCTACGCGCTGGACCGCGCCCGCGACCGGAGCGTTTTCGACGCGGCCGCCCCGCTCGAGCCCTGGACCGTGCGGCGTCTCCTCGTCGTCGCCCTCTTCCTCGCCGGAATGGTCGCGCTCGTGTGGGGGATCCTCCAGGCGCACTGGTTCATCGAGGAGATCGGGGCGCTGTTCCTCGCGATGGGACTCCTGATGGGCGCCGTCGCGGGCCTCAGGCCCGGCGAGATCGCGACGAGCTTCGTCGCGGGCGCGAAGGACATGGTCAACGTCTCGCTCATCATCGCGTGCGGACGGGCGCTCCTCATCATCGCGCGCGAGGCGCGCGTCCTCGACACGATCCTCTACGTGAGCTCCGGCGTCATCTCGGCGCTGCCGGCGGTCGTGGCCGCGCAGGTCATGTTCGTCGTCCAGTCGGTCATCAACTTCTTCATCCACTCCGGGACCGCGCAGGCCGCGCTCACGATGCCGATCATGGCGCCGCTCGCGGACCTCGTCGGGCTCACGCGACAGACGATGGTCTACGCGTACCAGCTCTGCGAGCTGATCAACCCGATCCTGCCGACGTCCGCCGTCACGATGGGCGTCCTCGGGATGGCCAAGGTCCCGTGGGAAACATGGGCCCGCTGGTTCCTGCCGCTCATGCTCCTCCTCTGCGGCCTCGCGTTCCTCCTCCTCGTCCCGCCCGTCCTCATGCATTGGGGGCCCTTCTAGATGACCACGTTCGCGACACTCGCCCTCGCCGCCGCGCTGTCCGCCGGGCAGCCCGGCGTGCTCCCGGACGACCACCGTTCTCTCGAAAAGACGATTTCCTTCGCGCAGATGGAGACGTTCCTTCATTCCCTCGACGGGAAAGGCCCCGTCCACGTGTCGGTGGAAGGAAAGACCGAGCAGGGGCGCGGCGTCTACCTCGTCCACCTGTCGACCGCGCCGCCCGGCGCTTCGCCCGCGTGGAAGGTCCTCTTCTACGCTCAGCAGCACGGCGACGAGATCTCGGGAAAGGACGCGCTGCTGTTCCTGATCCGCGACATCGCGCGCGACCCGTCGCTTTTGCCGAAGGACGTCGACCTCTGGATCCTTCCGATGATGAATCCCGACGGGGCCGAGGCGGGGACGCGCCGGAACTCGGCGGGGACGGACCTGAACCGGGATCACATTCCGCTCGAGCAGCCCGAGACGCAGGCGCTCCACCGCGTCGTCCGCCGCGTGCGGCCCGACGTCGCCGTGGACTCTCACGAGTTCGGCCGCGACCCGAAGTCGTGGCGCGCGAAGGGCTGGAAGAAGTGGCCCGACATCACGATGGACGGCCTCAACAACCCGCTCTTCGACGGCGGCCTCGTCGCCGCCGCGGCGCGTTGGGTCGAGGAGGCCGCGGGCGCCGAGGCGAAGGCGGGCCATCCGTTCCTGCGCTACTGGGTGGGCGAGCCGCCGCCGGACGGCGAGCAGCGGCACTCGGCCCCCGACATCGACAGCGGCCTCAACGCGGTCGGCATGTACGGCGCGCTCTCCTTCATCATCGAGGCGGCCGCGTACGAGGGCGCGGCGCCGCCCGGGGACCTCGGGAACCGCGTCGACGCCTACCTCGTCCTCTACCGGCGCTTCCTCGCGGGCGGCACGCGCCGCGCCGAGGACCTCGCCGCGATCGCGCGAGCGCGCGCGCGGCCGCTCCCCGCGTTCCTCCCCGCCCACGACCTCTGGGTGAACCCCGGACCCTTCGTCACGGAGTTCCCCGTCGTCGAGATCGCGACCGGCAACGTCGTGAAGATCGCGACGCCGAACATGATGACGGAGATGGCCGTCAAGTCGTCCGTCCCGACGCCGGTCGGCTACGCGATCCTCCCGGCGGCGGCGGAGACGTTCCGGCAGCTTCTCGAGAAGCACGGGATCCCTTTCGAGACGCTCGCGGCCCCGCGCACGGTGACCGCCGAGACGGCGACGCTCGTCCGCGTCGAGTCCGACTTCGACGAGGTCTACAGCCGGTACGGCGGCCGGCAGATCGTCCGCCGCGGCGAGTCTCGCGTCACGGAGCTCGCCGCCGGCAGCCTCTTCGTGCCGCTCGCGGGCGAAGCCGCACTGAGGGCCGCCCTCGTCCTCGAGCCGGCCCAGCTCTACGGCCTCTACCAGTACCCGCGCTTCCGCGCGCTCGCCGGGAAGGACGGCCTCCTGCCGGTCCTGCGCGTCGTGGCGAAGAGGGACGCGGCCCCGTGACCGGAAACGCCGCCGCCCTCGCCACGCTCCTTGCGGAAGAGGTGCCCGCCGTCGACCGCGTCGACTTCGTTCTCGTGCGGCTGCCGTTCGTGAGCCCGTTCGCGATCTCGACGGCCGTGTGGACCGCGAAGGAGGCCCTTCTCGTCCGGCTCGAGTCCGGGGGCATCGCGGGCTGGGGCGAGTGCGTTTCCGATCCCGATCCGTACTACGCGTACGAGACGAACGGGACGGCCCGGCACGTCCTGAAGGACTTCCTCCTGCCGCTCCTCGCGCCCGGGATCGCTCTCGGCGAGCTCGAGAAGCGGATGCGCCACGTGCGCGGGCACGAGATGGCGCGCGCCACGCTCGAGAACGCGGTAATCGACCTGATCGCGAAGAAGAAGGGTCTGCCGCTCCACGCGCTCCTCGGCGCGCCGCGGAAGAAGATCCCGTCCGGCATCAGCATCGGGATCCAGGAGTCGCCCGCCGCTCTCCTCGCGGCGGTGGAGGAGGCGGTCGCGAAGAAGTACCACCGGGTCAAGATGAAGATCCAGAAGGGGAAGGACCTCGAGTACGTGGGCGCGGTGCGCGGGATGTTCCCGGCGCTCCCGCTCATGGTGGACGCGAACGGCGATTACCGGCTCGAGGACGCGGCGCACCTCGCGAAGCTCGACGCGTTCGGCCTCATGATGATCGAACAGCCGCTCTCGTACTTCGACTTCTACGAGCACGCGCTTCTCCAGAAGTCGCTCAAGACGCCGCTCTGCCTCGACGAGTCGATCCACTCCCTGGGCGACGCCGCGGCCGCGATCGCGCTCGGCGGCTGCCGGATCCTCAACCTCAAGCAGGGCCGCGTCGGCGGTCTCCTCGAGTCGATGCGCATCCTCGACCACGCCGCCGCGCGCGGCGTCCCCG